>CANQMF010000006.1 GCA_947624915.1 uncultured Bacilli bacterium | reverse complement strand
GGAGTAGAAAGATACTTATTTAACTTAAAAAGAGAATCATATGACAAAGGAGAAGAAAATAGAAACGTTGAAATAGCTAAGAGTATGTTAAAAGATGGTGTAACTAAAAATACTATATCTAAATATACTGGTTTATCTATTAAAGAGATCAACAAATTAAAATAAAACTTAACTTCAATTATGAATTTTAATTAATACTGATAAAATTATTTAATTTCTTTAATAATTATTGTATAATATATTTGGTGATAAATAATGGAAGCAAGAAAAAAAGAAATTGTTAAAATGATACTTAAACAAAATTTAGAAGAAAAAGATGAAGAAGAAATAATTGATCTTTTAATTAATAATCCAATAAGTATTGATGTTGATAAAGAAAATGATGCTAAAATGACTATGGGTGATAAAGTTGCAGATAAATTAAGTGAAATTGCTGGTAGTTGGACTTTTATTATACTTTTTAGTTGTTTTTTAATTTTTTGGATTATTTTAAATATGTATTTACTTAAAAAAGCAATTGATCCCTACCCTTTTATTTTACTTAATTTATTATTATCTTGTTTAGCTGCTTTACAAGCTCCAATTATTATGATGAGTCAAAATAGACAAGCTAAAAAAGATTCAATTCGAAACAAAAATGATTATTTTATTAATATTAAAAGTGAATTAATATTAGAACAATTACATGATAGATTAGAAAAAGTAATTAGAAATCAAGAAAAAATTTTAAATTATTTGAAAGATGAAAATACCAAAAAATAATTTATTTATTAAATAGTTAAATTTATGATATAATCATTTTGGAGGATGGATATGGATAAAAAAACGGTTACTATAGGAATTATTATTTTAGTTTTAATTATAATTGTTTTGGGGGCTTTCTTTTTATTAAGTAGAGAAAATGAGCCAAATAAAACGAAAGAAAATTATTTAGGAAAAACCATTGTTATTTATTATTCAGCTACTAATAATACTAAAAAAGTAGCTAAGCAAATTGCTAATAATTTAGATTGTGATTTATTTGAAGTTGTTCCAAAAGATAAATATACTTCTGATGATTTAAATTATAATGATAATAACTCTCGAGTTTATAAAGAATATAATAATGAAGCTTTAAGAGATATAAAATTAAATACAACAAAAATAGATAATTGGGAACAATATGATACAGTTATAATTGGTTATCCTATTTGGTGGGGTATAGCTGCTTGGCCAATGTCATCGTTTGTTAAAAATATTGATTTTGATGGTAAGAATGTTATTCCTTTTTGTACTTCGGCATCTTCAGATATTGGTGAAAGTGATGTTTTATTAAAAGAAGCTGCAGCTAGTGGAACATGGAAAAAAGGTATACGATTTAGTAGTAATGTAAGTGATAAAGAAATTAAAAATTGGACTGATAGTTTAATTAATGTAGTTAAATTAGTTAAATAGAAAGAAGGTTAAAAATGTTAGAATTAAATTTAGAGAAAAGTTGGGATAAAGTATTTCCTAAAAGTGAAAAAGTTAATAATGAAAAAGTTATATTTCATAATCGTTATGGAATTACTTTAGTTGGAGATTTATATACTCCTAAAAATTATGATGGAAAATTAGCAGCGATAGCAGTATGTGGCCCTTTTGGAGCAGTTAAAGAACAATCTTCTGGTTTATATGCTCAGGAACTTGCTGAAAGAGGATTTTTAACTTTAGCTTTTGATCCATCTTATACAGGAGAAAGTTTAGGAACTCCTAGATATATGGCTTCACCAGATATTAATACTGAAGATTTTCAAGCAGCTGTTGATTATTTAGCATTAAGGGATGATGTTGATTCAGAAAAAATTGGAATTTTAGGAATATGTGGTTGGGGTGGTATGGCGTTAAATGCAGCAGCATTAGATACACGAATAAAAGCTACTGTTACTTCTACGATGTATGATATGACTAGAGTAAATGCTAATGGATATTTTGATAATGATGATAATGAAGAAGCAAGATTTAATTTAAAAGAAAACTTAAATAAACAAAGATTAATTGATTATAAAAATGATAATTATGAACTTGCGGGAGGTGTAATTGATCCCCTTCCTGATGATGCTCCTTTTTATGTTAAAGATTATTATGATTATTATAAAACTAAAAGAGGATATCATAAAAGAAGTTTAAATTCTAATAATGGTTGGAATAAAATAGGTTGTATGTCATTTATTAATCAACCGATTTTAGCTTATAGTAATGAAATTAGAAGTGCTGTTTTAATGATACATGGAGATAAAGCTCATTCTTGTTATTTTAGTCGTGATGCTTATCAAAATATGATAAATAATTCTAAATATACAAATAATAAAGAATTAATGATTATTAAAGATGCTGTCCATACAGATTTATATGATAAAAAAGATATTATACCTTTTGATAAAATTGAATCTTTCTTTAAAGATAACTTAAAATAAGGTATTGAAAAAAATCACATTTTAAATGTGGTTTTTTAGATATTAAAATATTTAATTGTAAAAGTTGTGCCATTTTTATTTGATGTAACACTTATATTACCATTATCTTGTTCTATTATTGCTTTAGATAATGAAAGACCTATACCTATACTATCTTTACTTGCATTTTCACCTTTATAAAATCTTTCAAAAATGTGAGGTAAATCTTTTTGGGAAATACCTATTCCTTGATCTTTAATAGTTATTTTAATATATACTTTATTTTGCTCATAATTAATATTTATTTCTTTATTATTTTTAGAGTGTTCAATACAATTTTTTAAAATATTAGTTATAGCTTCAACTTGCCAATGATAGTCACAATTTATAATTATTTTAGAATTGCCTTTTAAGTTAATTTTAATATTCTTTAAATCACAAAGATTAGATATATTTTTAATACTATCATTTAAAATTGTTTCTAATTTATTAGTTGTTTTATGAAATTTAATAGCATTTACATCAAATTTAGATAATTTTAGAATATTTTCAATTAAAAATTTTATATTTATAACTTCTCTTTTAATATCTCTTATAAACTCTTCTTTAGTAGTATTAGGCATATTAGGATTATCTATTAAATTATCTAACATTATTAAAATGGATGTTAAAGGAGTTTTTATTTGATGAGATATATCTTCTAAAGATTTTTTTAATTCATATTTATCTTTATTAGTATTATCTGCAATTTCTTTTAGCATAACAGTTGTTTTATATATTTCATTTTTTAAGATAGATAATTCATCTTCTGATATATCATCTATTTTAAGTGAATAGTTCTTTTTATTTAATTCTACTATATAATTAGTTATTTCTTTTATTTTAGAATCTTTTTTATAATTATATAATAGAAAAATTAAGATTAAAATTAAGAAAGATATAATTAAAAAAGATAGATTTAAAATTAAAAATTTTTGAGATTGAGTTTTATTTGTTAAAATATAAGAATTTTGGAAATCAATATTATATTTTAATAAAATATTTTTATCATATTTTTTAGCATTTAATATTTTTATAATTTCTTCTTCAGATAAATTAGGATATTCTTCTTTTAATTTTAAAATGATAGATGATATAGTTTTATTAAAATTTTGATTATAGGTTTGATATTCATATATATTTAAAGTTGTAAATATTATTATAAAAATTATTATTGGAATAAGAGTTATAATTAAATATTTTTTTAAATATATTTTATTTTTCATAATCAATACGGTAACCTATACCTTTAATAGTTTTAATAATATCAGTTTTTAGTTTTTCTCTTATTCTGTTAAAATAAACTGTTACAGTATGATCATCAACATAATTACCAGTTGTTTCCCATATAGTATCTAATATTGTATTTCTACTTACAACTTTATTAATATTTATAAATAATAATGATAATAATTTTAATTCTAAAGAAGTTAAAATAATTTCTTTATCATCTTTAGTTATAACCATTTTATCAATATCAAAACTTATATTTTGAACTTTAATAATATTATTTTTTGTTTCTCGATGCATTATTTTATTAACACGAGCTAAAAGTTCTTTGGTACTAAAAGGTTTAGTAATATAATCTTCTGCTCCTTCATTTAAAGCTTTTACAATATGATCTTCATCATCTTTAGCTGTTAAAAAAATGGTGGGAATATTAAGATTTTTAATAGTATTTTGAAATAAATCATAACCATTTCCATCTGGAAGAGTTATATCTAAAATAATTAAATTAACAGTATTTTCTTTTAAATATTCTTTAGTTTCTTTAATATTTATTTTAGTTATTAAATCATAATTATTAGTGGCAAAAGCATATTTAAGACCTTTTATAATTGATTCATTGTCTTCGATTAATAATATTTTCATGTAATCGCCCCTTAACATTATAACATTTTAAAGAAATATTTTAAATATTTTCATTTCTAATTGTTTCAATAATATTTTGTTTATTTATTTTATTTAAAGAATATCTCATGATTAAGGATATTAAGATAAAGACTGTTACTATAGAAATTATAATTGCTATAATTGGTAAGTTATAAGTTAAACCATCGTCTTTTATTGATATATACAGTAAGAAAGTTAATAATAAACCTATAATAATACCATAAATTAAGGATTTTACACCCATAAATAAACTTTCCAGTTTGATCATTCTTTTAAATTCTTTTTCAGTCATTCCAATTGATTTTAACATAGCAAATTCACTTTGTCTTAATTCCATGTTAGTAGTGATAGTATTAAAGATATTGGTAATACCAATTAAAGATATAACAATAATAAAACCATATAAGAAAATTGAAACTAAAGTATAAAAGTTTTCCATCATTTTTACTTGTTCGTCTTGGTTATTTAGATTATATTCAAAGCCTTTTAATATTTGATCTATATTATCTTGAAGCTTATTAGGATTATTAGATTTAAAATAAACAGAAACATTATTATCTATAAAATAATTATCATATAATTCATCACTTATGATTAACATAGATTGTTCATTATTTTTTAAACCAAAAGGTTTTAAATCAGTTACTTTAGCTATTTCAATAATTAAATTTTTTTGATCATTAGTTAAAGCATTTAAAATATTACCTTTTTGATAATTAAATTCATGCACATTTTCACATATATCTTTATTCTTTTTGGTATCATATCTACAGGTTTTATTTTTATCAATTAAAATACCTTTATCTTTTACATTTTCATAATTTAAACCTAACTCATTTATATATTTTAAATAAGTATCTTTACCTAAAACATTTATATTTAAATAACCATTAGAATTCAAATTATTTGTTTTATAATAATTACTGTAAGAGGCTTTATTAATGATAATATTAGAACTTCTAATAACTGAAAATTCTTCAATATTATCTAATAAAATAGTTTCTTTAATTTTGGCTTTTTGTTCTTCTTTATTTTCATTAAGGTTCATTGAATAATGTAAGTTATATTCATCACTTTTATACATAGTTGTAATTGTGCTGTAAGATAGAGATACAAAATAATTTAAAACTATAAAAACTGCTACAGATAAAATTATAGATATTACAGTTGTTCGATATTTCTTTTTGTTTCTTTTTAAATTTTTATAGGAAATAAGACCACCAATACCATAAACTTTTTTAATTAATTTAGGACTTTTAAGTTTTTTACTGGTTAATTTTATATTATTATTATTTTTTATGGCAGTTATTGGAGAAGTTTTTGAAGCTTTACTGGCACTTCTAATAGCGGATAAATAAATAGTTATTATTCCTAAAATTATGGATATAATCATAGCTTTAAATGAAAAACTAAACATTAAGTTTAAATGACTTGCTAACATTTTATTTAAATAGTAATTTGAAATTATAATCAAGATAAAACTAGCTAAATATCCTAATAATAATCCTAAAGGAATGCCTATTAAACCTAAAACTGTTGCTTCATAAAAGACATTTTTTTTAATTTGTTTTTTAGTAGCTCCTATACTTCGTAACATACCATATTGTTTTGTTTTTTCAGTAATAGAAATATCAAAACTATTTTTTATACAAAAGATAGAAGTAACCATAATGATAATTGCCACTATAAAAATAATAATACTTAAACTACCAATTGAAGAATCTCCTAGAGGATTAGATTCTAAAGAAATTAAATAATTATTATCACTATAAATATATTTAGCATGAGTTAGTTCATCATCAATTTGATGCATTTCATCAGGAGTTAATATTTTATTTTGATATAACTTTTTAAATAATTTAGGATTAACATTTAAAATATTTGCTGTAACATTATAATTATCTTTTAAACCAGCTTTGTTATAATGAGCATAAATATTAATATTATCTGTCAATTCTTCTTTTGTAGTAGATGTTATAAATGTATATCCAGGATTGCTATAACTTTCAATACCACTGTCGGGTCTTTCAATTATTCCTACTATTTTATATGTTTTGGTAAAAGTTGGTATTAATTGTTCTCCTTCAATAAAAGGATTATCAGTTAATTTAGTATTATCATTTATTCTATCCCCAATATTTAAGGTTATTTCATCGCCTATTTTAAGAGTTATACGACCATTAGTTTTTAAATGAGTAGGAATAATTATTTCTTCATCATTAATAGGTATTCGACCTTTTACTAATTTAATTGCTAAATTATTTAATGATTCTTTTGTAAATGCTTGTATGTAAGCATATGGCTTATATTTATTTTGAGAATTTTCTAGTTTAGCATAGCCTATATCTTTAGTTATGTATAAATTATCTATATATCTATTATTTTCAAATGTAGATAAATCTGTTTTAGGAACATTATAGAAGGCTACATGATAATTACCTTTTTCATATATTTCAAAAGCAGTTAAAGATTTTATACCACTAGCATATAAAGATGCTACGGCCGTTATAAGAGCTACTGATAGCATAATACCTACGATTGTGACAATTGTTCTTTTTTTATTTAATAAAAGATTTTTAATAGTTAATTTATTAAGTAAGTTCATGATTTACCTCGGAAATTATTTTACCATCTTCAATTTTAATAATTCGATCGGCACATTTTGCTATTTCTAAGTTATGAGTTATCATAATTATAGTTTGTTTTAAATCTTTATTGGTTTTCTTTAATAAAGCTACAATTTCATCACTTGCTTTAGTATCTAAATTACCTGTTGGTTCATCTGCTAATATTATCGTAGGATTGGTTATTAAAGCTCGACCTATACTTGTTCTTTGCTGTTCTCCTCCTGAAAGTTCATTTGGTAAATGATTTTTACGATGACTTAAACCTAATAATTTTAACATATCATTTAATTTTTCTTTATCGACTTCCCTATTATCTAAGGCAAGAGGTAAAGTAATATTTTCTTCAATATTTAATATTGGTATTAAATTATAAAATTGATATATTAATCCAATTTGTCGACGTCTAAAAATGGCTAATTTATCATCATCAAAAGCATATATGTCTTGATTATCAATGTAAACTTTACCTGAGGTTGGTCTATCTACACCCCCAATTAAATGTAATAAAGTGGATTTACCAGAACCACTGGCTCCAATAATAGCTACAAATTCCCCTTTATTAACTGTAAAAGATACATTATTTAAGGCAATAACTTTATTTTCACCTTTACCATATATTTTAGTTAAATTTTCAACTTTTAATATTTCCATAAGCAAAATGCTCCCTTCTTAATAATAATTATATATTATTTAAGTTACAAGTAAGTTACTTAATACAAAATTATATAATTTTATTTAATAAGTTATTAAAAAACACTTATCAACAATAAGATAAAACTTAATAAAATGATAAGTGTTATATAAAATGAAAGATTTTTGTAAATATTATAATTTAATATCTACTAGTTAATAGTAACATTTTAAAAATTATTTGTAAATATTAAAATTTAAGAAACTGTATATGGTGATGTGGTAGTTCCCGAACCTGATATAGTTACATCAGCTCTTAAATTAATTACTGGCCGCACACCAATAGAGTTAGTGTACACGTAATAGCTGTCGAGCCAGCCATTCGAAGACACGCCATACACGTTAGCTTCGCCACCGTTAAAGTGAGACGGAGACATGGTCCAATATGTTAAGTTTGTATATAAATAATAATTTGTATTATCAGAAATATCAGTTAATCCTCCTGCAAACACTACTTCATTAGAACTTTGATGATATACCCTATAAGGAGGTGATAGTATGGTTACAATTGAAAAAGTTGATATGAGCCTTGAAACAGCATATCAACTTTACGAACTAGGAATTGCTGTTTTATACAAAAACGGCATAATCCTATTAATGAAAGAGGATTAACCTCTTTCGTATGATATTATATCTAAAAAATGATCAAAAAACAATTAATTATTGCAAAATCGAGTAGAGAGAAATAATTAAAATTATTTCGTCCCGAATGCGGGATTAAAAAAAATAGCCATTTCCCTTAAATACTAGGTTTATTTGTCTTTAAATTTAGTTTTTAACCACATTTTTACTCTTATTTTTATCACTTCGGAGTAATTTTAGAGTAATTTTTGCAAACTAAAAAATGAACTGTAAAAATTTAAAAATTAAAATAAATAAAGATGTTGTTTGTAGAATCACAAACAAAAAGATAGATTTTAAATATTGTACAACGGATTGTGAAAACTATGTTCAAAAAGAGCAAAAAAGCACAAAATTTTCAAAAAAATGTGCAAATTTAAAAACAAAAACTAAAAGATTAAACAAACTTGAAAGAAATAGATTTAGCTTATTCACAGATGATTTAAATTCATGTTTTATTTGCGGAAATAAAAAAGATCACTTACATGAAATTTTTAGCGGTAGAAATAGACAAAATTCAATGCGGTATGGACTTGTTTTACCTATTTGCAGTGATTGCCATATGATGTATCAAAATGACCCTATGTTTAATGAATTTTGGCATAAAAAAGCACAATTAAAATTTATGGAATATTATAAAAAATCTAAAGAAGAATTTTTAGAGATATTTAAAAAGAATTTTTTATGAATTGTTTATTATAATATGATTAGAAATACTATTTATTTAAAAAATTCTGTAATACTTATATTAAGTGCATCCGCAATACGTCCTAATACTGCAATAGTTAAATGTTTATTTCTTTTTTCGTTTTCAACATCACACATATATTCTCTTGACATTCCAATCATATCAGCTAGATCTTGTTGAGTTAAATTTTTAGAAAGTCTAAATTTTTTAATGTTTTTTCTTATAATACTGTAATAATATTCATCATCATGTAATTTCATATATATCACCTATATTTATTTTGTCAATTTTTTCAAAAAATATATATAGGCTGGTAGCCACTACTATGATATAATAATTTAAAGGAAGTGATATTTATGTTCAATAGTCATAGTTTAATTATGGATATAATATCTAAAAATATACGAAAATATCGAAAATTAAATAATTTAACTCAAGAGCAACTTGGAGAATATATTGGTATTTCAAGGGATTATATATCGAGGTTTGAAAGCACTCATGGACGTGAAGGTATAACTTTATATACCTTATATAAGATTTCAATAGTTTTAAATGTAACAATGGATGAATTTTTTAAGTAATAAAAAAAGAAGCTAACCTCGAATTGAGATTAGCTTTTTTTAATTTGAACACAATCTATTTCTTTTCCGTAAATACCTGCATAACCACTATTGGTATTATCTACTTTATGAATCCAGGCAAGCCAGCCACCGCCTTTTATATGAACTCGATAACTTGCATTTTTAACTTTTATTCCATCAATGGCATTACCTATATTACCAGCATAGCTTTTGCTATCTTTTACATAAGGAAGCCATATATTTTTTGATTTATCATGAACACAATATTCTAATTGATCCACATATAATGCACTTATAGCATTGCCTTTATTACCGGCATAATCGTTATTGCCTGCTTTAACTTTTGGTAACCATTTTTTCTTTTTCAAATCATAAACCATATATTTTATAGTATCATTTTTACCTGGCAAATCATCATTAAGATATTTAGTTGGATTTATCCTTACATCTTTAGTATTTCTTACTTCAAAATGCAAATGCTTACCATAAGTCTTTCCACTTTCGCCCATATATCCTATTTTTTGACCTTTTTTAACTTTGTCACCTTTTTTTACGTCAACTGTAGCAAGATGAGCATATAAAGTATAATAATCATTAGAATGCTTGATTTTAACATAATTGCCATAAGTAGCTGTGCCTGTTGTTTTTGTATTTCTTTTTTTCCCTGTAACAACTGATATTATAGTTCCATCACTATGAGCAAGTACATTATCATTATCCCCACCTTTCCAGCCTATATCTACACCTTTATGTGTTAAAATGTTATACTTTTGTGTTACTACATTTTTAGTACCTTGAACTACTCTCATTATTTTTCATCCTTTCTTGTAAAAAAATAAGTTATGATAGCTCCATAACTTGTACAATATAATGCCACTATTTCCGTTGGAGGATTTACTCCAGGAATTAGCAATAAAATTATTAATCCTATTGTCATTATGATCGTGACAAACGATTTAACATCATTCCATGCTTTTTTCATTTATTCCGCCTCTTTCTAAAGCTAAATTTGCTTTTTCTAACAATTTATTACAATAATCTTTTGCATAGCTATCAAATCCTTTATCTAAATATTTATCACAGCTTTCAGCTTTTTGTACTAAAGGTGCATCACTATAAATTAAAGCTTGCCATGATGATTTTTGTAATTCATCCATTTCTTTGTTTTGATTGTTAAACCATACCCCTACTGTAAAGCCAACACCTAGGATTGCTCCTAAAAGAGTTAGCCATTTCCAGTTTTTATCTAAAATACTTAATGTTTTTTCCATCTTTATCCTTTCTACATTTCCTTAATAAGTCTTGTTCCTACGCCACCATCTGCATTACCATCATTTCTATTAACTTGGCACCAAAATATTCCGCCTCCTTCATCAGAAGCCCAACTGCCACCAACAACTGGATGATAAACACCACCTGTATTAGCATTAAATATATCAGGAATATAAGTTGTAGAGCTACCTCCTACTTCAATAGCCATTTGCACTAGAGAATGATTTGAATCACACCCTACCTTTTTTATATAACCGCTTTGAGTTGTTAAAGTATAATTTAAAGACGTATATTTGTTAAGATCACTATAATTAGCTGGATTATAACAAATACATGGTACCTTATCTTTAATAATTATACCATCTAGCCTAACGGCTACATTACCAAATATATTTTCAACACCTCTATAAATAATAGGTGTTTTTTTATCATTTGCTAAACTACCTGATTTCATTTTAAGGCTATCACATCCACCATTATTTACAATAGATGGTAAAACAGCCCCATATCCTAAAATATCTTGAGAGTTATAATCTGCATATTCAACCAGATATAATAATTGTAATATAAAATATTTCCAATCCATTATATGCCAGCCTGTTCCGATCTTTTTAGCAGATTCTTGAAAATTATAAAGTGTTGTACTAACCAAAGGTTCATCACTACTTCGACTACGTATAGCAGAAGTAGAACCAGAAGCATCATATCTGCTCACCATAAATCTTTCAGATTTGGTAAAACCTTTTACTTCGCTTTCAGCTATTTGGATATATTCATAATTTTCATCTTGCCATCTTTTATACCAAAATTCAGGTATTATAGTCATGACATATAAACTATACCAACTAAAATTAGAATCACCAATATAAGCATTTATATTTCCGTTAGCATCAACATTTACTGTTTTAATTTCACTCCATGGATATAATTCATCAAAATCATTTTTTATATTATTTGTTAAATCACTTTGACTCCTGATAGCTTTAGCTACTAAATTTATAGAATCATCAGTTCTATCCCATTTTGTTGATGTAGATGTTAAGCTTCTTTTTATACCATATATTTTTATTTTTTTATTTTTAAAAATAATATTGCCTTTATATGCCATACCTTCTATTTTTCTAGAATCAATCAACCCCCCCCCGAACTTCATTTTATTTATCATTAATCCCATATTAATCACCTTATCTTTCTATAAACAAAATGCTGGCGCTAGCCCAATAGCTCCATCGCCATCCTCATTGCCAGCATTCCATGGAGTCATACTACACCAAACGTAACCATATTTAACAGGGTTGGGATATGACGAAGCTGACCCCAGCCACCAATAACAATCGGTATTATTAGCTACGCCGTTATTATTTCCTTTTTTAACTCTATTGCTAGAGGTTTTATAGTATTCCCATTGTGTACCTTCCTCACTTGCAGGGGCTGTTCCTTTTAAATAATAAGCATAAGATGTATTTCCAAATAATTCAGGATAGCTAGGTAAAAAAACTTTATCAACTACTGTCTCAGTTGTTTTACTTGTTTCCCCATTTGTTGTTAATCTTTTATGCTTAGTTTCTTTAATCATTTTTTGCCACTCTTGAGAAAAGCAATTAGTAAAAAAAGAATTATTCAACCAAGTTCTCATCGGTAATTGAGACCATTTTTTGAATGTCGTATCATAATCACTGTTTAAATTAGCATAAATAGTGCCAGCTTCACTGTACCCTTGAGATAAATTATTTAAGCATTCTCTTGTTTGAACTGTAATAGCAGCTTTAGATCTAATGCCATTTATTTCTTTTAAATCGTGGTGATTTAAAGTAGTAATAACAATAGTCACATCTTGGGGTGCCCAAGCACCGGTATATCCATTTTTGTTAGGGCTGGCAATTCCATTTAAATGAATTTTTCTAGTATCACCAACACTCCAATAGTCCTCTATATTTATTTTACCTTGATAATGTGCATCTAACATTGCTGCTATTTCTTCATCTGTTCCGTCTTTAAATGTAACTATTTTTGGTCCATTTAAATAAATAATGTTCCCATCTTTACATAATCCACTTATCTTTTTCGAGTTAAATACCCCCCCCCGAACTTATTTTCGTTAAATATTAATCCCATATCAAATTTTCCTTTCATTTTATAGACAAAATGCCGGAGCTATTCTGTGTGTGTCTGTTCGACTTTTGCTAGAAGTAGATACAGTAGAACCTGAAAATACCAATGTACAATCCCATTGTTCACCACTACTCGGATAATCAGAACTAGCACTTCTTGACCAAACATTATTATTTTTTACTTCAGTTCCTCCATCAACAAAATATTTATATTGGGCTCCTTCATTATTATTTGGAGTTTTACCATTTATAAAATGCGAATTTACTTTATTGCCAAAACGTTCTGTATATGATAAAATCCAACATTTATCTTTTACTGTTTCTAAATCAGAATAATGATCGCGTATATGCTTTTTAGTTACTTGTTTAATTAATATATTAAATGTTGATGGCAAACAATTATAAAATTTATTATTCAAAAATTTTCTAACGATAGAAGTCGAATAAAATCCAGTTCCATATAAATTTGAAGTACCACGAAATTGGTCAGCTTCATTTAATCCACTTTCAATTCTAAGAGTAACTGCAGCTTTAGTAATATTGTTAATTGGAGTTGTTAAAGTATCATGATTAAAACCTATTATATAAAAATATACATCCCTAGCTGCATGATTAACGTAGCATGAAGTTCCGTCATCACTAGTAGTTGCATTTAAATGAATTTGTCTTTTATCTCCTATATTCCAATAATTAGATATGTCTATTTTACCAGCATAATGTGCATCTAACATAGCGGCTATTTCTTCATCTGTTCCATCAGCAAATGAAACTATTTTTGGTCCATTTGAATATATAACGTCACCATCTTTACATAATCCATCAAAATTCAAATTCATTAATTTTTGTTCTTTTATTAATCCCATATTTACTCCTCTACCCAATAATAAATGTGTTTTGTGTCACCTGCTGATTTAGTTTTAGCATCTTCCTCATTATCTGCTTGAATAAACATATCATTTTCTAATTGACTTACCTTTGTAGGTAATTGTGTAGTTTTAACATAACCTTGAAGTTTGGTATCTAAAGCTGTAGATGAAACATAATTTTTTAAAGCATCATTTAAAGATTGAGTTGTAATATAATCACTTAGATCAACTTCTGTACTACCAATCATTTCCCAATTTGAATCTACATAAATATACTCATCATAACTATTATTAGATGATGCTATTGATTTTGAAACATTTTGAACAGAAATATTTGATGTTGGAGCATTAGCTTTAATAATTAATTTTTCTTCGCTAGCTTTATTAACACTTAATGTACTTACTTCGGCAATAGAAGTACTTTTTGGAACTAAATAAATAGTATTAGTTTTAATATCTGAACTTGGCAAAACATCTACTTTTTTAATATTAATTGTAGCTTTAACAATTTCATTAATTTCATCTTTTGAATAAGTTTCTGTTTTTTTATAATAATTAATTAAATTATTTACAATGTTATCTATTTGGTTTTGCAATTGACCCGCTACATCACTTCCTAGTTTATTTTTTATTGTATTAAACCATTCATTAAAATCAGTTTCACTATCCCTTTCAAAATCTGTTTTCCACTCATTAAAATTTAATTCAGAATCATTAATAAATTTTTCAAGATCCTTAATATCAGTATTCATTTTTTCTTTTAAATTATCAAACCAAGTTGTAAAATCACTATCCATATCACTTATTTTTTTATCAAAAATAGCTCTTAATTGAATATAAAGATTCTCTGTGTCAGGTGTTTCAACCGCAGCAATAACATTACCACAATCGCTAGTAATTAATCTCGTATCTTCAATTAAATCTTGTGTAATAGTTGCTGTACCTGCTGGAATACTAATTTTAGCAATTCTTAAATCATAAGTAGTTGAATTTCTTACTAAATCAGGAGCTATTGCTTCTTCATTAAAAGTTCCTTTAATAACCATAGCATTTATTGTTCTATTAATTAAATCTAATCTTATTACAATATTATCAACACGATTAGCCACTCCATCTGCGTTTTCAACCGTTAAAATTTTATCAGAATCATTATCATATCTATAACCATTAATATTAGCTGAACCAGTTTTTACTGTAACTGTCATATCATTATTAGCAATTACTTGACAACCATTATTAAATATCCCATTTGTAAAAAACTTTGCTAAATGTCTAGCAAAGTCTTCCGCAAAATATACTCTATCATCGTTTACATCATCAAAAAAACTAAATTTTTCCATATTTTATTCCTCCACTTCTAATTCTTCACCAAAAGGATCACTAAAAGTTACATAAATACTTTGTTTATCCTTTTCTATTGTTTCCTCAATCTCTATAATCCGTTTTTTCATTCCAATATTCCAACTTTCTTTTTTTACATTAACCACATCGCCTAAATCCCAATTTTTTTTATAATCATCGGCATAAACAGACACTTCTATTTCTTCTGAAATTGGCATTAAATTTTCTTTTCCGATTGTTTTTAAAGATGTTTGGTAATCTTCTAAAGAGATTTCATCTGTTTTTTGTTCTGAAGAAGAATCGATAAAAGTTTCACGTAAATCAAAGTCACTATAATCTCCGCTTTTTACTTCAACTAAAATTCTTTCATCACCTTCACCAGAACCTCCAACCAAAGCATAATTTTTTTCAGTTTTAGCATCAAATGTATACTCTACTTTTTCTAAATTAGATTTATCCTCACTAAATTCATATCGTGGATTTATTTTTTGGCTTTCTGTTCTATCTTTACCAACATAATTTTCGTAAATAAATTTTTTATTTTTTAAATCCGCAATAATTCTGTGTGCTATAGTAGAATTTTTAGCAAGTTTAACCAAATACTCATATACATTTTTATAAGTAACCTGAAAAACAATAGAATTTGAATCTATTGTTGTTTCTTTAACTTCCAATTTATTAAATGGTGTCATTTCATTAAGAATTTTTCTTTCTCCATCTAAAACTTTTCCAGAAAAATTAATCCTATTTTTTATTATTCTTCTATCAAGAATACTAGATAAAAACCGACCAAATATAATTAATTCAATATTAGTACCATTATCAATTTTTTGAATACTTTCAATTATTCCAACTTCGATTGCATCTTCACGAATTAAAATATTATCTTTAATTAAAAATTTTCCTAATCCAGCATCAAGTGACATATGTAATTCAAATTCTCCGGCTTCATAATACTTTCTTCGCCATCTTAATGAATTAAAAAGATCAATTGTACCTAAAAACTCTAAATCCTTTGTATAAACACTTATATCAAAATTTTTAAACATTATATCGCCTCATATTCTGTGTAATAATCTATAACTGCTTGTAAATTTTCTGCATTTTCATCTGCGTTGTATCTAAAAGTATTTTGACCATGATGAACTTGTAAAAATTTACTACCATAAACCATTAAATTATTAATATTTTCTTCCAAACCAGTTGATGCATCAATGTAAATAATATTTTTATTTTGACGATATGTATTAATAATTATTTTGTCACCGACTTTCATAGTTTTTTCTATTTTTATTTCCTCTCTTGAATCAACATTGAATAAAGATGGATTTACCACAGTATCTGAAGCAATAAATGTTATAGTCATGCCAAATTCAATATTTGTTGTATTATTTATACTAGCCATTAAAGATGGGTTTTTTACTCCAAACTTTATTCCTTTACTTTGGGGAATAATTAAAGGAAATTTAAATGTTGCTTTCCACGTTGCCATTTGTAAACTTGTTTTATTTATATCTGTAAAATATGGATTAGGGCAAATTAATGAAATTTGAAATTTTCTATGTAATCCAGTTTCAGCAATTTCTACAGATTCTACATAATAATTTATTTTACGAGACAAATTCCCTTCATAATAATATAATGTTCCAATAGTTTTTAATGGAAATAATCTATATAAAGTTTGTCTTCGCTCAATAATATTATCATTTTTTCTAATTGATCCTTTAATAATAATATTTCGCTTATTTATGCTAGTATCTATATATTTTTCACCAATTGCAAAGGCACTTTGCATTCCAGTTACATCACCTGATATTTCGTGTATACCATCAATACTTTCAAGAAAAAAAGGAAAACTATAATTAAAGGTTATTTCCTCGCCTAAATATGACTCACAAATTATATATTTCATTATAAGCCTCCTATCCATTAACTAATTTCCAATATTGCTTTTCTTTACGTATTTGTCTTGCGTATTCTGCTGGAGAATCACTTACAGAATAAAAATTATAATTATTAGTTTCATAATTATTTATTCCTGTCATTCCATTCATGCTATTTGATGAAGTTTGATTAATGCCTTTATTAACTTTAACATTAGTTGCTAGATCATAATCAGTAATTAAAGAATTTTTAATAGAGTCGTTAACATCAGCCATTTCTTCTTCAAAACCAAGACCTATACCTTTAGCTAAATTAGTACCTATTTCATCTCTAAATAAAGTAGATGGACTTTTAATTCCAAAAAATGATTTAATAGAATCTAAAATTTTCTTACCAAAACCTTTTATTTTGTTTATAATCCAGTCCTTAGCATTATCGATTCCATTCCATAATCCTTGAACTAAATTTTTTCCAACATCTAGCATTCCAGATATTCCACTTGTAATTCCATCCTTAAATTTACCAAATAATTGTTTACCCATATTTAACATTTTTCCTAAGCCATTAGCTAATCCTTTAACTAAAGATGTTATAATTTGAGGTATTTTAGAAACTAATTGTGGAATTGCTTTTATAAGCCCCTCTGCTAATTTTACTGTTAATTTAATGCCAGCCTCTATCAATTTTGGCAGATTGTTTGTTATAGCCAAAATCAATTTATCAATTATTTCAGGTATTTTGTCTATTAAATCAGGCAATGCATCAATTAAACCTTCGGCAAGACCTAATATCAATTGAATACCTGCATCTATAATCAAATCAATATTATCTAATAATGTATCAACCATAGAAACAACAGCATTAATCATTTGAGGTATTAAAGTCGGCAATTCTTGAGCTATACCTTGCACTAAAGACACAATTAATTGAATACCCATTTCTAATATTTGAGGTAGATTTTGAATAATGGTATTAATTAAAGTAGATATTATCTGCATAACTGCATCAACAATTAATGGCATATTTTGAGATACTCCAGATATCAAAGAATTAAGAATATTTGTTCCAGCTTCCAAAAATTTTGGTAAATAATTTATTATATTATTTAACAATTTAGGTAATGCCTCCATTATGCTATTAATAGTTTGATCTATTGCTGGTAATATATTTTGACATGCTGTGATTACACTATCAACTAAATTGTTTATTGAACCACCTAAATCAGCATTTCCATTAGCTAAATTTGCTACTAAATTTTGCCATGATGATTTCATTGCTCCAACAGATCCACTTATTGTTTGACTTGCTTCTTTTGCAGTTGTTCCGGTAATTCCCATTTCATCTTGAATAATACCAATGGCTTCTGTTACATCAGCAAAACTATCTATAGATAAATCAGCCATTTCACCATTTGCTTTTTTTACTTTATTTGCATCAGAAATAAGACGTTCCATTTCTGTTTTTGTACCACCATAACCTAATTTTAAATTATCCAACATTGTATAATTTTGTTTTGCAAAGCCTTGATAAGCATTTTGTATCATTGATATATCAGTACCCATTTTGTTTGCATTATCTGCCATATCAATTATTGCATTATCAGCATACTCTGCAGCTTTAGCAGTATCATTATCTAAACTACTTAATAGTGATGCACTAAATGATGTTACTGTTTCCATATATTCATTAGCTGATAAACCTGCAGTTTTATAAGCAATATTGGCAAGAGCTTCAACATCTTTGGCATTATTTTTAAATAATGTTTCAACACCACCAACTAATTGCTCATAATCTGCATAACTTGTTACAGCTGATTTTCCAATATCTATCATTGCTTTTCCAACTTCTTTAACCGCTCCAACTAATCCTTTAAAACCTGCAATTATTCCTTCACTAATAAGATTTGCCTTTATTAAATCTCCTAATTTTAAAGTACTATTTCCCGCGTTGTCTTCTTCTTTCGTAAATTCTTTTAATTGGGATGTATTTGTTACATTAGCTTTTTCCATAGCTTCAATTGAAACTTTATTTTTATCAATTTCTTTGGTAGTTTTATTAACTTCTGCCTGAGCATCATTTAAAGCAATTTGCCATTTTTTTGTTTCTTCGCTATTTTCTCCATATTCGGATTTTATTGATTCTAATTTTTGCTTAGTTATATCAACCTTATTTTGTTGTTCACTCAATTTTTTGTTAAGTACTTCATTAACACGACTTAAATCATTTACACTTGCATTATTTTTATCAAAAGAAGAGGTAGCTACTTTTAACTCGCTACCTAATAATTTTAAATTAGTAGTTATTTCTTTTAAAGCTTTTCTATAATCATTTTCGCCAGTTAATTTTACAGTGCCTCCAAAACTTGTGCCAGCCATAATATCACACCCTTTCTAATCTGGTAAAAATTCTCCATCATGATTTGAAATTTCTTCAAGCTCCATATAAGTTTTTCCACTTAAAGTAAAATCATAATGATTTTTATAATTAGAATATAACTTAAAAAATTTTTGATAAGTCATTCTTCCTATTTCTTTCTCAGAGTAAAGCAATAAGGTGTGTCCAACAAAATAAATCCACGAGAAGTCGATTTCATCATCGTATTCCTCGTGGATTACCCGTTTTTTAAGTTAGCATCTGTTTCTGCTGATTTTTTTGTTAAATCCATTATTATGGTTGTCATTTTTGTAAAGCCTACTTCTGAGATAATTCTTCCAACTTTCTTTTCGTCAAGTAATTCTTCTCTTTCTTCAGGTTGTAAATCTTCGTTTAACATATCAATAGCTTCATTGATCATTATTGTTAGCCCTGTTTTTAAATCTTTAATATTAGGTTCTGATTGAACTTTACTTTCAACAATATCTCCCCATGCAGAAAGAGAACCATATCTATTTTGTATTTCTTCTAAAACATTAAGATTAAAACAAATAGGATATTTTTTTTTGGATGTTTCTATATAACCAATTATATCTTTCATTATCATTCTCCTTTTTTTAATAAAGAAACAGAAAATCAGTTTTGACTTTCTGTTTCTTTATTGCTATTATTTTTTGTATCTTTTATAGGTTCAACGAAATCTTTAATTTCTTCGTATCTTTCTTTTGTAATATTTAATTCTGAATTAAGTTTATATCTTTCTTTTGTTTTTTTATCTATAAAAACACTTATTACTTTTACTTTCATTACTTATTCCTCCTTACGCAACTGGGGTTAATAATTTATCAAGATATTCTTCTGCTTCTTGTAAAGTTGCAAAAGTTTGATGTTTTTCCCAATCTCCTTCTTTTAAACCATTAAAATCTTTTTCTAAACGCATAACTTTTGCTTCTAATGATGATGTATTAAATTCTACACTTGAACCTTTAGTTTTGTTATCACTAGTTATAGACTTAACTTTAACTCTTGGGAAAAATTCAACTTTATATTTCCTAGCTCCATTATAGACCTTAGGAATAATATGTCCATAAGCAATCTCAGGAGCAATATCATCAACATTTTTTGTTACCTCTCCTTCTTCAGAAATATTATTTCCTAATAAACCTGCCACAAATTTATCTTCATCATCTGCAATTGTAACTGATAATGTGCCATCAACAAATGAATCATCTGACTCTGCTAGACTATCATTCGCAAATAACTCTGCATTTGCATTATTTGGAGTGAATTTTTCATCAACTACTTTTTCAAAATTTGGAACTGTTTCCTCTTCTAATGCTTTTAATTTATCAACATCATGAAAATTATATTTTGCTTTTCTAAAACCAATTCTTGCCATTTTTATATCATCCTTTCTTTTTCAAATGTGCAGGTTTTATAGTAAAGACCTGTGTTTTCATCAAACATCTCAGCACTATCTCCTGTCCAAACCCACTCATTGGCTTTCATTATATTTTTAATTTTTTTTATAATTTTTAAATAATTTGTATTACTAAAGATATCAATATCAACTGATACTACACTTGCTAAAAGCTCATCATTAGCCGATAAGATAGGTATTTCATTTACAATAGACCATACAATATAAGTATTTTCATTTCCTATATATTTAATTTGTGATATAGGGATATTTATATTATCTATTAATAAATTATCACCTAATATAGTTTGTAATTCGCTATTCATATCAATCACCCTTTATATATTTATCTTGAACTTTTTTCATTTCCGCTTCTATTTGTGATTTAATAAAAGATTTACGAAAAAATGGCTTTTTAGCTTCCGTTGGTGTTCCATATTCACGTGCCATTGCTTTTAATGGTATAGGCTTTCCTTGTGGATATCCCTTTGTTGGCACTCCGTCATATCCATAAAAACCAACTTTAGTATTTATACCATCATCACTTAATGTTTTATAAACACGAGTAATTTTTAATCCCTTTTCTAATGATTTAGTAGATTTAAAAGCACTTCTCATATTAGACAAAACATTTTTATGCACTATTTTTGCACCAGCATTTGTCATTTCGCCAAATATTTTATCTAAATTATTATCTAGATCATTAAATTCTTTAATTAAATCGTTTGGCAATTCCATATCAAATCTTGCCATCAACTTGCCTCTTTGTTAAATCAGTTACTGTTAATTCTAATATTTCAGATGATATAGCATACGACCTTTTTATAGCATATCTTTTATTAGTATCGATATCAATTAAAGTTTCTTGATTGCTAAAATCAATTGCCATTATTTCAATCATTAAATCAGCATTATAACCTAAATTTTTTGAATGTTCTTCTTCGGTTCTTGTTACAGATTTAAAGTTCGCTGGAATAGGATCAGATGTAACTTCTTCTGTAATATCGAATCCTTCTTTATCTTTAGATTTTTTATAAGAAATAAGTGATATTGCATGATTCCAATTACTATTCATCAGAACCACCTGTATTATAATCTTTTAATAAAGATAGTTTATTCCTGATACTCTCATACATTTTTATATATTGATTAGTATCACTTCTGTCATTTCCACGGTGAGCTTTAACATAATTTGTAATGCAATTCACAACTAGATCATCATAACTTCCATCTTCGTTTTGATTAAATACATCTTGATGAATTCCAGTTTCAATACAATCTAAAATACAAGCTTTTATTAAAGAAGATATTTCTTCATCATAAATAGAAGCTGTAATATAACATCTCTTTTTTACCAATTCAAGTAATTTTTTTGTTTTTTCGTTTTCCATACAATATCACCCTTTCTAATGTGTAAATCTAGGATTGGTTTAAAAAACCAATCCCATTTTTACATTTTTATTCTGCGGGACTTAATGTTAAACCTGTTAGATCTAACACCTTTGTAGTCTCGCCATTTTTAAAAGTTATCTTTTGAGTATTTGAATATAATTGAACTATTAGAACACCATCTTCATCTAATGTTCCACTACCTTTTGTTTTTGCTTCTGATAATTCCCAATTAATGGTGTCGCCCTTTGTGGCTTCATCACATTTAACTGCTAAAAAATTACCTTTGGCATTTTTTGAAAATTTAGAGAAACTTTGAACGTACTTTGATGTTCCAGTTACTTTATCACCCTCAATTTGAACATCTTGTAAATCAGTTACATTCATTCCTAATACTTCGCCCTCAGGTAGACTTACTGTTACCTTTTTAGAGGGCTCACTAGGGTGTAACTTCCTTTTTAACTCTTACAAATCCATCTAATTTGATAGTATTACCACCAGCCATTACTGATGCTCTATAACAAGTAATGCCTTGTTTGAATTTAAAGTCAGTTGATTTAGCAATTTCAGTATCACTAAATAATGTTACTTTATAATTCTTTAATGAACCATAAGCCATGCAATCGAAATTACCTTCTTCATCAGGTGCACTTACTGGGTGGCATTGTGAACTAATAATATAATGGATTTTATCAATTGTTTTATTGTGAATATCAATATCATGTAATTTTCTTCCATCAGTAGTTCTTAACATAGCGAATGCTTTTAAATCTTCTTTTGAAAGAATTAAAACTGCATCTTCTTCTACATCTTCTGTACCACCATAAGAGAATACAATTTTATCTAATGTGTCATTATCAATTTTATCAATTTTAACATCAGTTTTACCTGTTATTTCTGTTGAATTTTTGAAAATACCCATAAATGATTTTGTACCAGTACCATTTAATAAGAATTCAATTAATTTTTTCTTTAATGCAATATTCATATTGTTTTCAACTTTTGCAACATAATCTTGTGCTGGTAGTTTTTCAGCTTCTTCAGTCATTTCAGCATAAGCTGTAACTTTTACTTTATTTATATCAGCATAACCAAATTCAGGTTCAGCATCTACATAATTTCCAGCTTCGTCAGTTTGTCCACCAGTACCATATGATTTAACATAAGGTTCTTGATATGATTCGCCACCATCTAACTTATCGATAGTAACCTCATCAATTAAAGTTGAAACTTCGTTAAAGTTTTCATTGATTTCTTTTCCTTGATATTTTGGTGTTAATAATGAACTTGATGAAACTGTTATGCTTCTTTTTTCTTTTAATGCATTTGCTTTCTTTTCAGTTTCTGCAAGTTCAGTTTTTCTCATTTCTTCATTATTAACTTTTCTTGCTTCGATAACATCATTATTGATTTTATCAGCTAAAGCATTTCTGCTTTCCGTTTTATTAAGATCCTCTAATTGAGTTCTTAATCCTCTTGCTTCTTCTTCTAATGCTTCTGTATCAACCTCCGCATTTTCATCTTTTAAGGTTGCTACAATTTCTTCTAATCTTTTAATTATTTCGTCTTTTGTCATTTTTCCTCATTCCTTTCTTTCTTTTTTAATGACTTATTAAAAAATTTTCGATTTCCATTGCTATTGCAATTCTTTTTCGTTGTATGATCTTCTTCTCTTGCAAGATGTCGTTTTCCAACTTTTCCATTTCAGATTTTTCCAAATCTAAAACTGATCTTGCTGATATAGAAGTACAGTTATATGCGGGAATATCCACCGCACTAACATCATATAACTTCTTAATCGCTAATACCGTCCTAGTGTGAGTTTCAGTATCATAAGATTCCTCCGAAACTGTGTATGCATACGACATTTTGTCGATTAAGCCACTTTTGATATCACGATATAATTGCATGTGTCCCTCATCATTGGGATTTAATCTAACTATAACGTGTAAACCATCTTCTTTAACCTCTAGATGTAAAGAGTCATTTCTTGTTCGTGCAAATACACGACCTCCATGATTATAATTAAATATAACATCTGATATATCGGCATTTCTAAAAGCTTTTTTGTCTACTTTTTCTTTGTATTGTACATCTCCGTCTTCAAATAAGACTGTTTCAGTATCAAAAACACAAGCCACTCCTTCGATTATTAAATCTTGGGAATTATCATCTTCTTTTGCTCTTATTTCAAAATTTTGGAATTCTCTAAAATTCCAACCTTTATCAATAAATTTTTTAATTTTTTCATCATTCATTTCCTTCACCTTCCATTTCTTTTGTTTCTTCTATAATTGGTGCTGTATCTAATCTTCGTATAAATTCATCACCAAATTCAGTAGCTCCTAAATTCATAACTTTTCGCCATTCATTAACATTCATTGCACCTCTGTCAACCATGTCTTTTAATTGTAATTTGGTTTTCATACTAGCAAATTCTAATGAGCTTGCCTCGAATATTATTTCATTGCCACACTCTATTTCATGTTTTGTGAAAAGTTTATTTGTAAATTGGTCACTTAATTCTTTTGCAACTGGCTCTATTTCAGCCTCATAAAATGCATTCCATTGATCTTCTGTAAAACTATTATTTATAATTTCATCATTGACACCAAAATAATTTTTTAATCTTTTCTCATATTTTTCCATTATCTCTCCATTTGGTATATAAGAATCTTCTTTTACTTGTTCTATCGTATATCTTGGGTCAACTGGAGCAATTGGTACTTCGTTCTTTTCAATATCTAAATAATTATCAGCAAATTGTTTTATTTGAATATCTTGATCTTCTTTTCTTAATGCCTGTGTAAATTTCATCAGCCATTTTATAATTGAACTATTTTTTATAGATTTTACAATTCCTTTATCAGTAGTATCTAACACTTGCATCAAATTATTTAAAGCACTATTACCACTTGAGCCATAAAAATCATTGTCACTATAATCTTTTCTTAAATGAATAACATCATCATATGGTACAGTCATTCTCTTACCGGTAGAAAATTGAAACCTTAAAAAAAGAATACCATCGTATTCTAATAACTCCGCATTACTTGTTGGAATAGGAAATATTGCAATTGGTCGATTTAATGCATCCCTTTGAATAAATGCAAATGCATTATGAGTTAATTCTCTTTGATTAATCAATTTTTCAAGTAATTTTTGCATACTCATAAATTCATTAGGAAAACGAAGCAACATTTTTATTGATGGATTAGGACTAATAACAATGTCATTTTCAATTGTTCTTATATGTAAAGGTTTTAATTTTCCAACTGCTCTTTCTTTTGGTCTTATACATGAACGTACTATATCGTTATTATATACATTCCCATCCCATGGTATAAATGTCGATGTAGAGGATGACAATAACTTATATTGACTATAATTTCTTGTTGGCTCTTTTTTATTAAACATTTTATCAAATAAACCTCTTAATTTCATAATTTATCTCCTCCCATAATAAAGTTAAGTATTTTCAATACAAAACTCTCAAATAATATTTAAAAATTCTTCTTTGTTCCTTTCATAAACTACATAGGCATCAATAAGAGCCATTGCACCATCAATTCTTTTTCTTTGATTACTTGGCTTTATTGGTCTTATATTCTCATTTTCATCTTGTTTAATAACTGTGTTTGAAAAGCACCACTTATCTATTGGATTATTATTATATATTATTTTTTTAGCCTGAAAATCTGCTTTCATATTTTTCATTGGAATTGAAAAAGTCTTTGCTCCCTGTACAACAGCCTCCATAGATTTTTCACCGAACTCCGCTTTCATTTCATCAATCCAATATGTAGATCCCCATGGATCATAACCACATTTATATAAATAAATTCCTAATTTATCTCTTAAATATCTAAACCATTGCGTTATTGCTTTATAATTAACTTTATTCCCTTCGGTTAATGTAATAAGACCTCTTTCATACCAAATCTTATATGGAACATTATCTCCAGCTTTTTCAGATAAAGCACATCTCTCATCAAATAAAGCTTCTGGAAGAAAATATTGTTGAATAACATATATGTTAGGATCATCTCTTCTCATACATATCATTTTAGCTGATGTTAAATCAGTAGTTGATGATAAGTCAACACCCCCTATTCCATATCTGAAATTCATATCTTTTATATTAAAGGTTTTATCATTAAATAAATCTTCCCAAGAAAGCCACGCATTTTCACTTGATGCTTTAAAATTAAAATCTTTTACTAATACTGTTCTTTTAAATTTATCATCAATCTTTGCTCTTTCAACAAATCCTCTCAATTCTTTTAATGACTTTATTTTCCCAAGCCCAGGATTAGCTTTTATCCAACAAGACTCATCTAACCATTCATCAGGATCATCTAATTCGTAAATGAAAGCAAGAATTGTACCATCATACTTATATCCGTTTTTTTCATAAAGAATATTATCATACATTTCATATTGGTCATCATAAATAGTTTCACGATAAAAACCATTTGTAGATGTAATTAAAAGTAATGGTTGTTCTCTAGCACTCATTGATTGTTTAATAACATCATATAAATTTCTATCTTTTATTGCGTGTAGCTCATCAATATTAGCAAATGATGAATTTAATCCATCTAATGAATTAGAATCACTTGATAAAGGTTCCATTGTAGAAAAGGTTGTAGGAAAGTATAAATCTGTTCTTCTTTTAGTGATATGTTTAGATAAACATTTATTTTGTTTAACCATATTAGATGCTTCAACAAAACCTTTTTTTGCTTGATCTTTCTTTGTGGCAATAAAATATACTTCTGCACCACCTTCGCCATCAGCTATTAATGAATACAATCCTAATCCGCCATTTTCTGTTGTCTTGCCATTTTTTCTTCCTTCAATAGTTGCAGCTTCTCGACATCTTCGCATTCCTGTTTTCTTGTCTATAAAACCATAGATTGCTTGAATTCTTGCCTTTTGGAATAATTCTAATTTTAATGGCTGTCCTATTTTTGTGCCTTGTGTTTGTTTACAAAAGGTTTCTATAAATTCGATTGGATCAGTAGCTCTATCAATATCAAAAGCCCAATTATTACCCAGCATTTTAGGATTATCTAATTCACTAACTAATAATTCAAATTGTCTAATAACTTTTTTTGATGCTTTTATTTTACCGGTAGAAATTTTATCATAATATTCTCTTATATAGTTCTTCTTTCTCATTTCAATCGCTTATTCTTCTTTTTTAAATAAGAAATAAGTTCATCATCATCAGCATTTTCTGATGGTTTGGATTCTTCAGGCAATAAAGAGATTAATTGTTGCAATCCTTTGATGTAATTAGCATACATTTTATTATAGGAGGTCAATGCTGGATTTTCTTTATAAAAAGTTTGTGTAGCATTAACAGTTTCTACAACAAGAGGCTCTTTATTTACTTTTTCAATCAAATCATCAAGAGTTACAGCCATAAAAGCTAGGTTTTCAATCAGCTTCATAATGCTTTTATATTCGTTTGCTGGTATATTTTTAAATATCTCTTGAAGTCTTTTTATTTCTGACTGTATCCTTTCTTCTTTTGTCATTTTTTGCCTCCTTTTTGGTCTTACCCCCCTCACATGTGCGAATGCTCTCCAGTTTTTTGAAACTTTGCGTTCGGTCTAGGAGGTATTTGTTTCTATTTTTTAGACAGGGGGGTATCATCAACGGGAATTAAATCTCCGTTGGCATCGAATCTTAAACCATCGTTAACATCTGCCTCCTTTTTTCTCTTTTTGTTGTGACACTCTTCACAAAGCAATTGGAGATTGCTCTCATTAAGGGTTATAGAAGCATCATTTATGTTTTCAGGTGTTATCTCAATAATATGATGCACCTGTGAACCATACTCTCCGCACTCCTCACAGGTATAATGTCTTGAAACTCTAATATATTCACTTAACTTTTTCCAAGCACTAGAGTTATAAAACTTTTTTGAATAATCTTTTGCCATATCAACCACCATAAAAAAAGACAACCTTTATTGATTGCCTTTCAGGAACACTCCTACGATAGCATTATAACATATCAAAATTATGCTTTTTTATGTTTTGTGTCCTCTTTTCTACTTTTTTTTATGTTTTTTATCATACTCATAAATAAATGCTCTTATATCGCCTAATAAATTGTAAATATAGCTTCTAGCAAAGTTCAATGTTTTTGATATCTCTTTTGGTCGTATATGATCTATATAATATTTAACATATACAATATCTTTTAAATCTGTGCTTTTTCGTAATTCAAATTCAGCATCATTTTTTTGTTCTGTTCTTATTTTTAACAAATCCTTTGCTAATTGTTCTTGACTTTCTAATTCTATCTTTTTAGCTGTTAAAGTTAATATTTTATCATTCGTATTACTACTTTTACTAACATCATCTCGCATTTTAGAAGTAGTTGATATTAAACAACTTATAACATCTGCAATATTATTTTGTAATTTATGTAAATCATTTTTAACTTGTTTATAATTATAATATATTTCATAATATTCCTTATAATCCATTTTTATCCTCCAAATATCTATTTTTTATTTTTAAAATAATCAATTAAACAAATAACAATTATAGTTCCGCAAATAATTAAACTTATAATAATAGAATTACTCATAACTTACCTCCTCTAACTTCTAATTTTGCTCTTGCTTCCCAATATCTTTTTGGAAGATTGTTAACGATATCTATTGCAAGATTAACTGTTTGATTGACTATATTAGTAACTGGTTCTATATAAGAATCAACATCAACCTTATCAATACAACTTTTTGATGCTAATAAATGTTTCTGCTCATCATTCATACATTTTTTTATATCATAACTTGTAATTTTGATGTGTTTTATCATTTTATATCTCCTCTCTTTTTACTCTAATAAATGTTACATAATCCCTTAAACTGTAAAATTTTTCATTAGCCATCTAAAAATCTATTTTTCTCTTATAATATCGTAAAAAAACGATACTTTTTATTTTTTAATTTTTAAAAAAATGTTACCAATGGTTTCATTATCGTTATTTTGTACTTTTAGCGAATTTTTGTTTGCGGTTATTTTTAAGACCTATATACATAGCTTCTCGATCAGCTTCGGCATCTTCAATTCCCCAATGTGTATATCTTTTTGTGTATTCATAATCATCGTGATTATACATCTTCATAAGAGTTTCAGGATTCCCACCATTTTTTAAATATTGATAACCGAAAGTTTTTCTTAAGCTATGTAATCCAAATACATAATCAATTCCAATTGCATCTCCTGCTCGAGATACAATTCTGTGTGCTTGTTGCCTTGTTATTGGCAAAATAACAGGATAAGTTTTACCATCGTAAGTTTGGGATTTCTTTTGCCCCATAAATAAGTATTCATTATCCGTAATTTCCCATCTATCGCAATATTCCACAACTTCTTGATAAAAATCTTTATTCATCCTAAAATTTTGCATTTTTCCTGTTTTATTCTCTTTTATGTGAACATAACCATTCAGATCTTTTCTTCTTAATTGTAATAAATCTTCTGCTCTAAAAGCTGTATTGAATCCAACAAGACATATCATATAATTTCGATCCCATTGATATTTTTTTATATCACTTTTAGATTTATCTCTTTTTATTAAAAAATATGATAATAAAGCCTCAATTTGTTTTGGATTTTTAATCGGTAGAGTTTCTTCTTGCCCTCCGAAAGTTTTAACTCTTCGAGCCATATCATTAACCTCCCAATCCTTCAATAATATTTTTGATTATTTTCTTTATACTGTTTCATTTTCTACTTTCTCAACTAAATCTGCTTTTATTAAATCGTATAAAATATCGTGTATTTTAAATTCGTTTTTATTACCTAAATTATACATATCCAAATCAACTACAGGATAAACAATTCTATCATTAGTAATTCTTATATAAACTGCTCCTTCTAAATCATTTTGTAACCATAATTTATAATTTTCATAACAATTTGGTATATATTTAAATCCATATTTTTCTAATTCTTTTAAATCAACATTATCTTTTATTTTTAACATATTTACTCATCTCTTATCTTATAAACCATTAATAGCATTAAATTGATATACTCTTTCTTCATTAGATAAATATTTGTGTCGTACCATATATCGTTCTATTTCTTCTTCTTTATAATTTTTTATAGAATCATAATCCCTTACATAAATATCGTAATTGTATGTATAATCGCTTGATTTCCAACATTTAACTATTACACCAATTTCTATCTTATCAACCACTACTATATCTCCAAATGTAAATTTCATTTTATTTCACTTCCTTTATTAAGTTTACAATAATTAACTGGTTCATCATTTAAATATGTCATTTTATGTAATATTAATTTATGTAATTCTATCATTGTGTTAAAATTTAATTCTTTACATAAAATTTCATATATTTTAATAGCATCCATTTCACTAATCGCATAATATGTAGGTTGTACTTTGTTATTATTTTCCATTTTTGCCTCTTTCTAATATTCTATTTTCAAAATATTTTAACCAACATTTTTTGTAATCGTTTTGGCAATTTTCACAATTGAATTTCTTTTCATCATTTTTTGTAAAATCGCTTAGTTCAATAGGACATTCATCTGTATACCAACTATCATTTAATATTTCATCAATAATCTTGTCTTTTTCTTCTAATTGGTGTTGTAAATCTTTTAACTGCTCTTTTACTAACACTATTATTGCTTCAAATTTATTGCTTTCTATTTCATAGAAATTATTTGTTCCATTAGTTGATTGTGATTGTTTTAATAATTCATTTAAAATTTTAATTATTTTTTCATTCATCTAACCATCCAACTCCTTATAATCACTATCAAAAATTGATTTTTGAATCATTATATTTGATAGCATTTTTTTCTTAGCTTCCTTATAAAAATTCTTTTTAATTTCAAATCCATAACAATTACGATTCAGTTCTGCACATGCTCTTAAAGTTGAACCACTACCAGCAACTGGATCAATTACAACATCTCCCTCATCTGTAAATATTTCAATTAATTTTTTTAATAGTACGACTGGCTTTTGTGTTGGATGTATTTTAGGATATTCGTTTCCACTATCTTTTTTCCATTCGAACCAATTAAATATCATTTTGTTGTTTCCAAATACATCTTTATTATTAAATTTAGGCAATTTATCACGATATAATACAATAGCATATTCTGTCGCTCCGACTATCTTCATATTTGCTTTTAAAACTTGACTAGAGTAGTTTTTAATAAATACTAATGGATAACTTTTCATTAAGCCATGTTTTTTGCCTTGTTCTATAACCATAGGTATTTGTTCAAAAGCACAAAATATAATCATTGCCGGAGCATTACTTTTATCATTATTATTTGCTTTTTTAGGGTCTTTTTTTAGATACCTAGTGCAAAAATCAAAAAAATTATTTATTTTAAAGTCATTATCAGTATCAAAAAAGCTTTTCCCTGCAAGATTACTTTCTCCATTTTTATTGTCACCATCAACATACCATTGAGGATTACTTGCATATGCATTATTGCCTAAATTGTAAGGAATATCCGCAATAATTAATTGTGCATGAGGTATTCCATATCTTTTCGCGTTTTCAAAGTGGTCATTATATAATTCTATTTTTGGTTTATTCACTCATTTTTACCACCTTTATTAATAAAATCTAGAACTTCTTGAAAAACTATTAATGCTTCATCGTTATCAACATGCATTTCCTCATATTCTTTTATCTTATCTTCTGAGAAAGAAATAAGTTGTTGTTTATTAATTGTATTATTTATACAAGGTATTATAATATCTACATAAAAACTTTTATCAAAAATAACTTTGTCATCTGTAATAGTTATATATTTTAATAATTCTTCTTCTGTCATTTTATTTAGCCTCTAGTATAGGTAAACCTGCCTCTGTAGGGATATAAATCGTATTAGCCTTATTACCGCTCATACTTCTAACCCACAAATATTTAATATATGTATCAGTCAATTTTCCATTTTCGATTTCCATAGCTTCAGCCATACCTTTAGCTCTTTCAACTTCAGCACTTGCATTTAATTTTTCTGCCTCAAGATTGGCTTTTGCTTCTTCAATTAATACTTGTTTAGAATATTGAGCTTCTCTTAATTGAGCCTCACCTTTTAAGCCTTTGCTCCAAACAGAATACTTAGGTATAAACCACATTATTAAAACTATAATTAAAATAATAAATATTGTTATTAAAATTCCAATTAACGTCATACCTAAGCCATTTAAATCTCCATAACTATTTTTAAAAATACTTGTTTTTTTAGTTTCTTTATTCTCCATTTTTTTATTTTCCTTCCTTTAAACTTTTTTCCAATTGTTCAATTTTATTTTTTAAATATTTTTGATTTTTAATAAGATTATTTATAATCGTCCTGTGTTCTTTAATTGATAATTCGTCATACAAAATAATGTTATCATACATTTTAAGCTTTTTTAAATCTTCCCACTTTTCAGTTTCAGTTAGAATTTTCATAAAATTTAAATAATCAATATACGTATCATTTAATATATCATCTCTTGATGCTTTATCATAATATTTTTTATAATCTTCTAAAGTCTTTATTTCATATTTTTTCAATTTTTTAGCCTCCTGGTATATTCTCTTTCTATTTCTAATTCTTTTTTTAATTTTTTTATTTCAACTTTAGCAAGTCTTATCTTTTCAGATTCTAAAAATATTTTATATTTAATTAATTTTTCTTTTTCTTTCATAACTCACCAAATATATCAATTTGATTTGAATTATCTTTTAATTCTTGAATTTTTTTATTTAAATCTTTTATTTGTGATCTTAATGAATCCATATCTTTATTTTTTACTTTTATAATTTCTTCTAAAGCTAAATTATTACTTTTTAGCATTGTATTTTCTGCTTTTAATTTTTCAATTCGTTCTTTTAATTTTTCTTCATTCATGTTTAATTTCTCCTATCATTTTAAAATAAATTTAAGCCCAAACTCACTATCCACAAACTCGGCTTTGAAAGTATAATATTAATAAAATAAAGGGGTCTTTTAAAAAAAGAATCTAAGAAAAAAAGTTTTATTAGCAGTAGCTTGGATAGTTTTTAATATATTAAATATTTTTGATTAAAATTTTAAATTGCTACAGTTCATCAGCTGACAGTGTTATTACTGGGCGCACACCACTAGTGTTGCTCACGTAGTCGTTGTAGAGGTAGCCATTGTTATCCACGAGGAACACGCGAGCATAGCCAGATTCTAAATCATTCATATCATTGTAAGGTGTCATTGTCCAGAATCCGTATCTATTACTATCTGTTTTTTTATAATCTGGATCTAAGCTTGTAACTTCTTCTTTAGTAAGTAATCTTACATCTCCAATTAAATTAAATCCTTTTAATTTTTCTTCTTTCCATGAACCATTTAATACTTTATAAATGTAACTATCTTCGTATCTGTTATTCCTTAAATCTGAATTAAATATTACATCGGTATCTGAATCAACATACCATTTTTCAGTAAAATATTTTTTTATGTCCTCTTTACTCATAATATCTTTCATGCAAAATGTTATTTCTTTTTTAGATTTGTTATAATCAATTACGAAGTAAATATCACCATTTATTGTAATTTCTTTATATTTTTGGTATTTATCTTCATTGCTATTTGTAAAACCTAAATCTTCTTTTAAAATTTTCAAAAAACTTTCTTTATCTTCTTTTTTTAATTCAATATAATTATTTAATAAATTCTTACCCATAATTAATTATTCTCCTTTAATTCTAATATTTTATTTGATACTTCAATTACTGGGCGCACACCATCAGTGAAGTTCACGTTGTCGTAGTCGAGGGAGCCATTGCTATACACGTAGAACACGCTAGCATAAGAACAATCTTCACTAACTGAATAACTAGATGTCATTGTCCAATAATAATCATTGGATTCTCTTACAGCCATAGGTAATGCCTCTATTTCACGAATAGTCGGTATTCTAATAAAATCGTCGCTATATTTATCTTCATCATAATTAGTTAATAGCACACTTCCGTTCTCACTTATAACAATTCCGTAATGATAATTATTTCCTTTATATTCTTTAGTTAAAGATACTCCCATATCAAGTAAGAATTCATTTTTAAAGCCTCTTTTGATTAATTCTTCCATACTATCTAACAATTCCTTTCGTTGCCAAATAATCTTTTACCAAATTATCATTAGAAGTCGTTATAATATCATTTTTGTTGATATATTTAACATTAAAGCGATCTCCTCTACTTGTATATATTTCAAATTCTTTTACATCTTTAAAACTTGCCGAATCAACTATTTTAGATCTTGTTACTCTTGCATCAAACCAATTTAATTTATTAACTACAAATGATGCTAAATCTTGTCGCCATTGTTTTTGATTAAAATTAACAACTAATTTGCAAGGCTCCCAATTATTTCTATACGTTTTCATTTGTTTTTGCCTCGTTTTCATTTTTAATTCTATCTAATTGCCTATCAATTTTATGTTTCATTATATTTACTATTTCTATATCGCTTATATTGAAGTTATATTGTATCTGTTTTAGCATAACCATTACATCAGCAATTTCTCCCTTTATACCTTTCAAAGTATCATCAGGTTTTCTATTACCAACAACCGCTAATAATGGTTCCATTGTATTTAATATTATATCTATTGGATTTCTTAAATGCTCTTGATGTCTAATAACCGCCTCATTAAGCTCATATACTTCGCTTTGCATATATTTTAGTTGTTCGTTTAAACCATAATGATTTATAATTTTTAATAAATCTTTTTTCATTTTATACCTCCTAATTTTTCCATAATTGCAATTGCAATATTTTTACTTTTTTATTTTCTTGATTTTCATTTTTTAATTTTGACATACATTCTTGACAAAGAACTTGTCCTTTATAACCCTTGCAATAAGAGAACTTATTACATAAATCACATTGATCTTTAAATTTCATATTTAACCTCGTTCTTTGATAAAATTAGCGATTTCATTTAAAAGTATCTCTTCCCTATATACCGCATACAAACATGTAAATGTTGCTAATTCGGTTTTTGAATGTAGCGATTTAATATTAGAATAATCTCTTTCAAATTTTGCTTTTTTACTTAAAATATCGTTGTGTTTAATTCTTATAAAATCGCTTATTTCTTCTGTTTTTCTTTTATTTTTTATTAATTGTCTACAATATATTTGATTTATCCTTTCTTGGTGTTTAATTATTACTAGACTTAATATTACAAATACTATGAGTAAGATTATATATAGACTAACTATTATTTTCATTTGAATCGCCCTTTATATATTCTGCTAGTATAATATCTTCAAAATAGTTTCTTGTTTTTTGATTTAAAGGATGGCATATATCTGTAAAACTTCCACTTTGTTGTTTTCTACTTGGGAATGCTACAAGCATGCCTCGTTTACTTTTCATAATTCTTATATCATTTATAACAAAACAATCATCAATTACTATTTTTGCCAATCCTAATAGTTTTGGATTATCACTTTCTATTTTTTTTGTTTTAACACTTGTAATTTTAAACATAACTTTTCTCCTCCTAATAATTTTTTTTAAAATATTTTCTCATTTCATCCAGTGTTGGTTTTTTCTTTAATTTCAAGATTTTTTGTCGTTCACTAATTAAGTTATTTATTAGCTCCATCATTTCTTTCTTTTCTTTTAAAGCAATATTTAACTTTCTTTTACAATTTCCTAATTTCCCCGATGACTTTCTTCGTTGCAACTCTTTTTTATCGCATTCATTTTTTAAAATATTAATTTCTTTATCGTAATTCATTATAATTTCTTCATATTTAGCATTATTTTGTTGTAATTTATTGATAATCTCCTGTTTTGCATTTAATTTTTTATCATATCTGCTAATATCTAGTTCTAATTCTTTAATAACTTTTTGCAATAGTTCATATTTATTTTTACTTACAAATCCAAACATTTAATTTCCTATTCCTTTCCATTCTTTGAATATTTTTTAAATTTTCCTATTGACATTTTTAAAAAAGTAAGTATTATATTATGCATCTCGTTTTTATTCGCTATCTTCTAACCAGTTATAATCAAACAACTCTGTCTCTTCATCTTTGGAATTACTTCCCGAGGATCTTTTAGAATATACACCGCTAACACTATCTTCTTTAATTTCCTCTAAAGTTTTTAATCCTTTGCCTTTCCAATTTTTTAAAATTCCTTCTACATAAGCAAATGTCTTTTTCTGATTCATAACTGCGATTGTAATTGCGTATTTTAAAATATCGGTATTATACTCTGATATCCAATTATTGATTTTTTCAACTTCAATTCCTGACAACAACCGACCAAAGTTCTCTTCTATAAAAGAATATATAGTATTATCTGTTGTAGTTAAATCATTATTTATATTTCTTTTATTTTCTTTTATTTTCTTTTCTTTTATATAGTAATTCGTTTGTAATGCGGTCGCATCTTTTTCGCTATGCGGTCGCAATTCGTTTGTATCGTTTTTTAAGTCTATATTTTGCCATCTTTTCATGGCATTTTTTCTATTTGTATTTGATTTTTCATTTATAGCCTCGAGCCTTGTTAGAACACTAGGCGAATAAAACCTATTCTTTTGTTTTTTAAACAAATCAAAATTTTCTATTAAGTTTAATATCAGCTCTTTTTCTATCCTTAACTCATACGCTAATAAATCGAGATCTTCATCAAGAGTTAAATAACCGCCATTTTCATACAAATACTCAATAATACACCAATAAAGACCGATGCCTTGTAATCCAAGTTGCATATTTACTTTTTTAAGTTTAATATCATTTCTAGCATTAAAATCGTGCGGGAAATAATTATTAACTTTTTTCATTGACACCGCCTCCCTTTTTTGCACCATACCCATGGACTTACTCCCTATTTTTTGGTACAATAAGAGAGTAAGTTTATAGGTAAATTTACATTTTAAGAATTATGAAAAGTGCCTTTAAAAATTCATAATTCTTTTTTTATTCCGCATTTATATCACCGCTACAGATATTAATACCGAAGTTAAAACCTTTGCACACATTTCCGTTGGGTTTTGTATATACAGGCGATACAATTATGCCTATAAAACTATAAATTAGATGAGCAATTAATATAATTCCTATAATAAATTTAATATTTAGTCTTAAATTGTTCTTTCTTAAATAATTTCTTATATAAAGAGCAATTAATGTTAGAACTATACCAATTGTTATTCCTATAAGTATCTTTATCATTTTTATTTGTCCTCCTTTGTGTTTTAGCCTATATAAAATTTTCAGGCTTTTTTAATTTAAGCTTGTTATATTCATCAATAGTCATAAAAGAACTTGATACATCGATGCCTCTCTCTCTTTGCTGTTTCCCTATTTTTGAAATAACATCATAAAGCTTTTTTAAATTATTCTTTTTTTCTTCTTCTGTAAGATTATTTTCAATTACAATAACTTCTTCCATATACACCTCTGCTAGTCTTGTAGTTCATTTTGAACATTTAATTATTAATTTTTGTGGCATTTTTTTCTGCATCAATTATTTCTATATCATCATCAAATAACTGATCCAAAGTATATGTAGGAAATAAATTCTTTTTAATAATTAACATCTCGCTTCGCTTAAATTCAGTGTTTCCCTTAAATCGATGTTGAACCGCTTTTAAAGTTAAATTTAAAGCAACAGCAATATCTTTCTCATCAATATTATTGTTAATCATTAAAATCTGTAAATTCTTATACATAAATTCCCTCCTTTCGCTTTGTACCCTATACAACATATTTGACTTTCAAATATGCCCTACAGGATAACTACAATACAAATATATACCCTACAGGACACATTGTCAACCATTTTTTGACAATTTTAACTTTTTTTTGTCCTATAGGACATTTTTTTATAGACAATATAAGAAAAAAAATATATAATATAATCAGTTAGGAGTGATTGAAATGACCTTTTTAAGTAAGTTAGAACATTTAATGACTAAAAAAAAGATTAAAAATCTGCATGACCTATCTACTAAATCCGGAATTCCTTATTCAACTTTAAGAGGATTTTATTCAAAAGGTACAGACAATATCAAACTTCCTACTTTACGATCATTAGCAAAATTCTTTAATTGTTCTATTGATTATTTAGCTGATGATGACATCACAGATATTAAACCTTATGGCGAGAGTAGTATTGATAACGATATTGAGGTTTTTCAAAAGACATTAAAAGAGCACCATTTATTAGATGAAAATGATGAGCTTACATCAGAGAAATTTAATAATATTATGGAAATTATTAAGGCAAATAAAAAATTCATCCTATTTTCGGATGAATCTGATAAGATAGATAAATAACTCTTCATTTATCTTATGTTTCTTAATAAAAATGTATAATTTTGCGATATTCATTGCAAATCCCCCTCTCGGGGTAATATTATAAATTAATTATTCTACTATTAATATATAATATATAAAACTAGAAATGTCTTAAATGTGCGTTTTTGCGTCTTAAATATAGAAAAGAGGTACAAATATGAGCCAAAGAATAAGAACTGTCAAAAAAATAGGCAAAGGGAAATATTACACTTCAAGTTATAAAGTTAGTGAATATTTATTTTTGAATATTTTATATTGGATATTTGTTCTACCATATTATTTATTTATAAAATATTGTTTATTTTATCCAATTAAATGGGTTGTATTAAAAATAAGTGATATATTTAAAAATAAAGAAAAAGAGAAAAATTAAAAAAATCCTAGTGCAACGAACACTAGGACAATGAAAACTCACAAGACTAGCAATCTTTAATACAAAATAACATAGTTATAATGTAATTGAGTTTCCTTTTACATTATAACACAATAAATCTTAAAAAGGAAGTGTTACAATGTTAGAAACAATAAAAAAATTATTCGATATGCAATACGCATTAAATCAAGAATTAGTTGATTATATAATTATATATTTAAGAAAATCGAGAAAAGATACAGAGTTTGGAAATGATGAACCAATAGAGAAAACTTTGGAAAGACACGAAAAAATATTGCAAGATTTCGCAATTAATACTTTCGGTTGTAAAATACCTGATAAGAATATATACAGAGAAGTTGTTTCAGGAGATAATATAGAAGATAGACCCGAAATGCAAAAAGTTTTACAACTAATAGAAAGTGATAAAATAAAAGGTGTCCTAGTAGTTGAAATTGAAAGGTTGGCTCGTGGAAACACTATCGATCAAGGTATAATAGTACAGAGATTTCAATTAACTACAACTCGAATAATTGTGCCAACAAGAGTTTTTAACCTAGATGATGAATTTGACTTATCATATTTTGAAGATAGTTTATACCAATCAAGAAAATATTTACAATACATAAAAAGAATATTAGCTCGTGGTAGAGAACAGGCGGCACGTGAGGGGAAATGTGTAACATCTACAGCAAAATATGGTTATACAAGAGAAAAATTAGTAGGCGAAAAAGGTTATACTATGATTCCAAATGAAAATAGTAAAATTATCAGAAAAATTGTCGATTATTATTTATATGATGGACTGCACCCACCTACTATCGCAAATAAATTAAATGAATTAGGATTATTAGCTCCAAGAGGTGGCGTATGGACACCACAATCTGTAAGAAATCTTTTAAAAGGTTGGAAAGTATATGCTGGTCATCGATTGTGGAATCAACGAAAAACAGTCACTACATTAGTCAATGGCGAAATTAAAAAAACTAGACCAATAAATCCTAACTGTATAGATGTTGTGGCAAGACATGAGCCAATAATAACTTGGGAGGAAGGACTTATGATAAAAGAAAAACTGGAAGAATATAGCACCGCAACTAAAGTAAAAAATGATTTTGAATTAAAAAATCCATTAGCTGGATTAATAAGATGTTCTAAATGCGGACAAATGCTAATGCGACATATATCTCATAAAAGCAACCATGAAGCTACTCTAGTATGTCGTACACCAACTTGTAAAACGCCATCATCATATTTGGATTTAGTAGAAGATAGAGTATTAAAAAAACTAAAAGAAATATTGCAAGATTATGAAAATAACCTTAATGACTATAATCAAAATCAAAAAAATGATATAAAAAAGTATGAAGATGACATAAAATTATTAAATAAAAAAATAGATAATATCCATAAGCAAAAAATAAGGTGTTGCGAATTATTAGAAACAAATCTCTATGATGAAGCAACATTTAAGTCACGGATAGAATCTTTAAATACTGATTTAGATAATTCAATATTAAATAAAAAAAATCTTGAAGAAAAAATAGAAAAATTAAAAAAAGAAGATATTTCAAATATTGTTCCAAATATTAAAACTTGTTTAAATTTATATAAAAATGCAACCATAGAAGAAAAAAACGAGTTATTATCTGCTATTATAGATGTTATATACTACTCTAAAGAAAAAGCCGACAGATGGGGCAATACTGCTGATAAATTTGTATTAGAAATTAAATTGAAAATTTAGGGTACATCATCAAAGTTCTAATTCATCTGCTGTTATTAATCCTATTGGATATTGTAATGCTTGATTTCCTCTTTTTTCTTGATTTCCTACTACTGTATACAAATCATTACTTGCATATGTACATGTTAAACTTGGTGTCTTAATTTTTGCATTTCTATAATGCGCTATATAAAACGATGCTTGTCTTCCAGAGCCATTTCCTGTATAACCATTATATGTTTTTACTTCTCTATCTCCACAAAATCCTGCATTTTCATCTATATAACTACCATAATTTGTTTTTAAGTTGGTAGTATACCATGTATCTAATATTCCCTTTATTGTACTTGAATGTTCGTTTTTATGAGTTGCCTCATATGAATCACTTCCGGTATCTCCATACATATATCCTACATAGGCATTATCATAGTAACAATAACCATTTTTGGATTTATTATTTGCACATGTATCATTTGTACCTGTTGGACCAAATCCTGTATTTCCACTACTTAACATAGTTCCTGTTCCTCTTGTTTGGGGTGTTCCTTTTCCTGAATATATCATCCTTATGCTTCCATTTCCATTTATCCTTATGATTCGCCAATATATATCTTGCCCTCCTTCTTTTCCAAATTTTACCCAATTATCTGTTGGATTACCTGAAAAATAATATACTTCTTTATTAAAATCATCATATTGGCTACTTTCTGCTGATTTATATATTGTTCCTGTTGTACTTCCTGTTACTTTACTACTAAAATCTGTTCTTGTTTTTATTGTTATATGGTCTGCTAATATTTTATCTTGTGGTGATTCATGTATATCTAAATATATATAACATCTTGTTCCTTTTTTAACTTTATTTACAGATATTTTTCCATTTTTATATTCTATTACTATATCTGTATCTTTTACATCTGCTGTTCCATTATCCTTTGTACAATATG
>CANQMF010000005.1 GCA_947624915.1 uncultured Bacilli bacterium | reverse complement strand
GTTAATGAAAGTACCCTTAAACCAGAGGATAAAATAATATCAGCAGCTAGTTGTACAACCAACTGTTTAGCACCTATGGCTTATGCCTTAAATAATTATGCTAAAATTGTATCTGGTATTATGACAACCGTTCATGCTTATACGGGTGATCAAATGATTTTAGATGGACCACATCGTAAAGGTGACTTAAGAAGAGCTAGAGCGGGGGCTATTAATATTGTACCTAATTCAACAGGAGCGGCTAAGGCTATTGGACTAGTTATCAAAGAATTAGATGGTAAACTAATTGGTGGTGCGCAAAGGGTACCTGTACCAGACGGTTCATTAACTATTTTAGATGCTGTTGTAGAAAAAGAAGTAACCAAGGAAGAAATTAATCAAATGATGAAATCATGTGCTAGTGATTCTTATGGGTATACAGAAGATCCAATAGTGTCTACAGATATTATTGGTGATACACATGGATCAGTATTTGATGCCACTCAAACAAAGGTGATTAGTTTAGGTGATGGTAAGACTTTGGTTCAAGTAGTATCGTGGTATGATAACGAAAATTCATATACTAGCCAAATGGTTAGAACTGTTAAATATATAGCTAATATGTAAAAAAGGTGATTTTGAAATCAACTTTTTTTACCAATTAAGGGCCTTAAGTAATTTATTTCAGGACAAGTGAGGTGCTTTATGAAAAACGAAAAGTTGTTTTATTTATATGTGGTGTTAGGTTTTTTACTAAATATTTTTGTTTTTCCAACAGGTGGATTAAATATTTTAAGAAGTGCTTTAACTGCCTTAACGGATTTAGATAATAATGTTGAAGTCAAGAAGGTCGTTATTGAATCAGATGGGTATGCCGATAAATCCCCAGGTAGTTGGCATATGGAGAAAAGTGCTGAATGGACTAGTACTACTAATGCTAAAATAGTCTTTGACGTTGATACTAACCCCAGTTTTCATAGTGTTCCTAGTCTTGATGTTATTATGGTGCTTGATGTATCTGGAAGTATGTCAGGAACTAAGATGGATAAGTTAAAAGATAGCGCCAAAAAGTATGTTAATGATGTTTTAAGTCTTGATGAAGATAATACCATTGCCTTAGTTAAATATGAATCGGATGCTTCTGTTGTTACACCATTTGTTAATGATGCAGATACCTTGATAACTTATATTGATGGATTAGAAGCTAGTGGTAATACTAATTATTATGCTGGACTAAAAAAAGTCGAAGAATTATTAACTGATTATAAAACATCTAAAGACCGAGGCTTAGTAGTTTTATTTATGACAGATGGAGCTGCTAATGAAGATACATCAATGATAAAATCACAATATGAGTATTTAAAAGAAAAGTATCATGATATGTTGATTGTAGGTATTCAATATGAAATGGGAAGTAAGATTACGGAGTATTTAAAACAAGCTAGTGATATTCAATATGATGCATATATGGGTGATATTTATGATAATTTTTTTACAGCGACGTTTAGTGGTCTTTTAGATTATTATGAGAAATTTGAAATAGTTGATTATATAAATAATGATTATTTTGAAGTTATTCGTAAAGATGATATAAAAGTATCGATGGGTACTGTTAGGTTAGAAACTAATGAAAGTAGTCAAAAAGTTATATGGACAGTGGAGCCAAATACACTTTTAACAAAAGATAGTTTGCATATGGAGATTAATGCCAAATTAAAGAAGGAGTATCAAGATAAAGTTGATTATTATCCAACTAATAAAGGGGTAGAAGTGACAACCAAATTACCTGATGAGGAAGAAAAATATACGGAAAGTGATAAAACTCCGATATTAAGATATGGGTACGTCATTTATTATGATGGTAATTATCCAAGTGAATGTAAAATGACATATAACACTGAAGAATATCATTACTTTCATGAAGTAGTAGAATTAGCTGATGTTCCACCAGTATGCGAAGGCTATCAATTTACCGGATGGAAGATCAAAGGCGTAACTGAAAAAGTAAGTGATACTAGTTTTAACATGCCAGAACGAGATGTATATATAAAAGGGACATGGGGAAAGACAGAACTAGCCAAAAGTACCGAGGGGACAGTTTATATAGCACCTCCACCAACCTTGTATAATGCTATGAAATATCAAGCTGTACCTGATAACGTTAGAAGTGCATATGTTACAAGTAGTAGTGGGATAGACTTCAAGAAAGTATCATCAAATTCAAACGGTAAAGGTGTCTATATGATTGCCGATACAGCCGGTGATGAGTATCCGATTTATTACTATCGTGGAGCTGTTGATAATAATAATGTCTTATTTGCGGGTATCTGTTGGAAGATGATAAGGACGACTGAAACGGGTGGTGTTAAATTAATATATAATGGTAAGCCAACAACTGATCAAGATGGTAAAAAAATATGTAATAGAACGGGTTCATCCACACAAGTAACGACATATAACTATAATAGCAGTAATGATGACTCGCCATCTTATGCAAACTATAAATATGGGTTAGTTTATGAAGCTAGATCTAAAAGCCCAGCAAACACCAATATTTTATTTTCTCGTAGCTTATCAAGTAACAATTATTATTTCTCGTCTACCATTAGTTATGAAAATGGTACCTATAAGTTAGGTGAAGACGCAACACAATACCCATGGAAAGATAATTATAATATTTTAAATGGTTATTATACTTGCTTTAGTGAGACCAATACAACTTGTTCTACTTCCTATTACATATTAGGTGGTACAAGTTCAACCGGTTATTATCTCATTTTAAAAAATGGAACGTATCTTGATGATGTTAATACTAGTATTGTTTTAGGACAAAGTGTACAGGATAATGGGAATGATACTTATACATTAAAAGACACAATGACGATTAAGATAAGCGACTGGTATCCAAATTATAGTACTTATAAAAACTATTACGCATGTCAAAATGATTTGACTAGTGATACCTGTAGTGTGACGGATATGAGTTATATTGTCAGTGCTTACGACACAGGCTTTTATGGGTCTAATGTTATAAAATATGGTAAATCATTTACTTATGATGTTTCTTCGAAAATGTACACTTTAACCGATACAATAGAATCATTTGCTCCAAGTTTAATTAGTAGTGATTTAGCTACCCATCACTATACATGTTTGAACAATACCGATACTTGTACGAAAATTAATTATATGTACTATCTAAGTGGAAATTCGATAGATTATATAACAATAAGTGGTGGTAGAAGCGTAGAGGAAGCTCTGGATGGAATGTTTAGCAATACAAACGATTCAAATATTAAGAAGTATATTGAAAACACATGGTATGCAAGTAATATGGTAAAATACGAAAATTATTTGGAAGATACGGTATGGTGTGATGATCGAAGTTATGAAGACTCTAAAGTTAATAGTGGATGGAATCCCAACGGTGGAGATCTTAGTAAAATTTTGATGTTTGACACCTATTATCGGGAATCGAACGGAATACCTAGCTTAATGTGTAGAGAGCAAGACTCTCTAACAGTAGCTAATGGGGGAGTAAATAAGCCGGTAGGTTTAATAACAGTTGATGAAGCAATATATGCTGGAGGTGGTGATACTAATAAAAGTTATTACTTGTATACGGGAGAGGATTATTGGACACTATCACCTCATTCTTTTACATCATATACAGCTCGTATTTATTATGTATCTTCTAGTGGTTATTTGATATTTAGTCAGGTATACTACTGGAGTTCATTTGGTATACGCCCTGTGATTTCACTTAAATCAGGTATAACTTATAGTGATGGAGATGGAACTAAAGAAAATCCATATGTTGTAGTTACGGAATAAAGGATGGTGAATATCATTCTTTTTCTGTCTAGTAATGTAAAATGAATCTTGATATTGGTTATTATAAAGTAGTACAATATGTTGGGATTGTATATTAATTGTTAATTACGAATGTGTCTGTTTGTTGTAATTTTGTTCGTTTTTTGTTACAATCATTTTATAGGATAGAGAGGTATTATATGGGAGCATTGTTACTAATTTTGTCAGTTGCGCCAGTTATCTTTTTTGGATTTATTATTTATAAAAGAGATGCTGATAAAGAACCAGTTGAGACATTAGTTAAACTATTTTTTTGTGGTGTTGGTGCGACATTTTTAACATTAGTTATTACAAGTATTCTGACAGAGGCTATTCCGTTTTTCGGTTATGAAACCGATAACTTAAATGTTGTAGAATTAATCCCATATGTTTTTATTGGTGTAGCTCTAATAGAAGAGTTTTCTAAGTGGATATTTGTTTATAAAATGGAGTACAATGATCGTGAGTTTAATTATTTATACGATGGCATTGTTTACGCAACATTTGTTGCGTTAGGCTTTGCTTGTTTTGAAAATATATTGTATGTTTATCAATTTGGTGTTCAAACAGCTATTGTTAGAGCTTTTTTAGCAATACCAGGTCATTTATGTGATGGTATTATGATGGGATATTATTTATCACTTGCTAAGTTAGCAATAACTAATAAAAATCTTGCTTTATCTAAACGTAATATTGTTTTGAGTTTATTAATACCTACTTTGGCACATGGTGTATATGATTATTTGATTTATGCATCAGAAGCAACAGGTAATGAGGTTTTTCTTGCCGTCTTTTTGATTTTTGTTATTGTTTTCTTTACTACGTCAGCTAATAAAGTTAAACAGTTATCTAGTAATTATTTGAATTTAAATCCTGATTATGTTTCAAAAAGTCAACAAAGATTATTTAGTAGAAAAAGACGAGTATATAAAAATGCTAACAATTTTCCTATTCCGGTATCAAATGTTCACTATTGTAATAATTGTGGGGAATTGGTAGTAGATCGTTTTTGCGGTAATTGTGGTAAAGAAGTTAAGTGGTGAAATTAAAATTAATTGGAAATAAATATAAAAGGCTTGACATATAATAAAAATGTGTTATAATCAAGTACGTAGTGAAAAAAAGGAAAGCGATGTGTCCACATCCACCTGATTACTTTTGTAATGGGTTGAGGCCATAATAGAAATATTTTAGGTTTTAAAGTGGATACTCTTGTGTGCACTTTTTTCATGGTATAAGATATGATTGGGAGGTGTTTGTTATCGCAAACAAAGATAAGGGTTTGTTCACTAATGAACAAATACGTGCTAAAGAGGTAATGGTTATTGGACCTAAAGGAGAACAATTGGGTATTAAGTCAACCAAAGATGCACTTACTTTAGCTACCTATGCCGGCTTTGATCTTGTTTTGATTAATCCGAATGGTAATCCACCAGTTTGTAAGATAATGGATTATAATAAGTATAAATATGAAAATAAGAAAAAGCAAAAGGAAAATTTAAAAAAACAAAGAGAAGCTAATTTGGAGATGAAAGAATATCGTTTGAGTGTTTCTATTGATATTCATGATTTTGAGACGAGGGTAAAACAAGCTTCAAAATATCTTGAAAAGGGGCATAGGATTAAGGCATCAATTAGGTTTAAAGGACGTGAAATGGCTCATACAGATTTAGGAAAGCAGGTCTTAATGCGCTTTGCTGAAGCTTTAGGTAATTATGGTAGTTTAGATCAAAAGCCTACTTTAGATGGACGTAACATGACAATGATACTTATACCAAAAAAAGACAAATAGGAGGGAAATTATGCCAAAGAAGATAAAATTGAAATCTCATAAGGGAACCCAAAAAGTTTTAAATGTTAGAAATAGTGGTTCAGTAAAAATTGGACATCCAGGAACTAGACACAATACAGGAAAGAAAAATTCAGCTTCTAATCGAAGCGGTAGACAGGCATCTACTTTATCTAGAGCAGATGCTAACAGATTGAAAAAAGTAATTATTTAAAAATGAAGGAGGAATTGCAATGGCAAGAGTTAAAGGAAGTAATATTCATGCTGCAAGAAGAAAAAAAGTCTTAAAGCGTGCAAAAGGATATTTTGGAAGTAAACACAAATTATATAAGACAGCAAAAGAACAAGTTATGCACTCTTTACAATATGCATACAGGGATAGAAGACAAACAAAGAGAAATATGAGAAAGTTATGGATTACTCGTATTAATGCTGCTTGTCGTATGAATGAAATTAGTTATTCTAAGTTTATTGCTGGTCTTAATAAGGCTAATGTGAATATTAATAGAAAAATGTTAAGTGAGATAGCAATTAATGAACCAGAAGCATTTGCTGACTTAGTTAAGATGGCTAAAGAGGCTTTAGATGGTAAAATAGTTAAGGAGAAAGAAGTTAAATCTTCTAAGACTGAAGCAAAAGAAAAGAAAGCAGAAGCAAAAGAAAATAACGTTGATTTATCTAAAATGACTGTAGCTGAGTTAAAAGAAATGGCTAAAGAAAAGAATATTGAGGGATACACAACGATGAAAAAAGCAGAGTTACTTGCTTCTTTAAAGTAGGATATTAATTTATCCTTTTTTTGTGGTTTTGACAAAAAAATAATGTTTGTGTATAATAGGCCTTAATTTAAAAGTGGTGGTGTTAGTGAAAAAGATTTGTATTGATATAGCTGTTAGTATGAATGACTATTTGATTGAGATAGGTAAAAGAGATGGTAGCATAAAAGCTTGGGATGATATGTATACCACTTTTACTGATGAGGAATTAAGCATGGTAAAGGATTTAGTTATAACCAATAGTTATAATATTGATGATTTAAGTATGCTTCCCAATTTGGAATGTCTGGTTATTAAATCAGCTGATTATAATGAAATTCTTGGTGAAACAAATATAGAGTATAGTCATGTTATTAATCATATTAGTGATTTTTCGATTATTGCTTCTTTACCAAATTTAAAGAAATTGAATATTATTAACGATCTACATGTAAAAGAATTAGATATTAGCAAGTTAGATAAATTAGAATCTTTAATATTAGTTAATAATCCTTTGTTAGAAACAGTAAAGGGGTTAGATAAATTACATAATCTTCATGAAGTGATTATGTATGGCAATAATATTAATGGTGATAATTTGGATATTAATGCTTATTTAGAACAGACATTATTAAGTTATGATAATACACTTGATATAAGTATGTATTTAGGAATTATTAAGAAAGATAAAAGTTGGGCACAACAATTGGCAAATGCTGAAATTGGTGGTTATAGTTTTCTTAGATTTGGAGAGAAAAGTGGTTTTTTAAAGTATGTTTGTTTAAGTCCACGTGATTTATGTGATATGTATTGTAAATTAAATAATTGGTTTACAAGTAAAAAGGCTTATGATCTAAATAGTGATGATAAGTTAGCTTTTGTTTATTCGTATATCATAAAAAATGTTAAGTTCTCAAAACAATTGATTATTAATCGTGATACTAATTACCAATCAATTAAAGAAAAGTATATAGAAATACCTAATCGAGTTGTTAAAACATTAAATAATTTTCATAGTAGTTATTATGCATATCATTTTAAACAATCTAACTGTGAAGGAATAGTTAATTTGATGGTGTTAATGTTACGAATGTTAGATATTCCTGCTTGGAATGTTCACTGCCACGACAAGAGGGCATCACAGTTAGGGAATAACCATGCATTGGTCAGGGTTAAATTAAATGATGATTATTATTATATAGATCCATCATATGATCGTAAAAATGTTTGGCAACATTTTTTAATGGATTATGAAGCAACTACTGAATATGTTGACTTAGATGTTTTTGAATATTCCCTATATAAGGATAGAAAGAAGAAAGAATATGTTAAAAAAAATACTCAGGCATAGGGATTTAATAAGTCAAAGATATCCTGTTATAGCTAAAGAATTATTTGATCGTTTGACAGAACAAGAGTATGATTATTTGTTATCAAAATTAAGCTCTTTTAATTATAGGTTATATAATGATGTTGGAATTTTACATGGTGCTTGTCATGTTGAGAAAGTTTTTTTATATACTTTTTTACTTAGTAAAGATATAGAAGAACCATATAGGACTATTTTATTAGATGCTAGTTTTTATCATGATATTGGTCGTAGTAAAGTTAGTGATTCATTACATGGTGACGTATCGGCTACTATATTAGAACCTTATCTTGATGAAAAAACAAATAGTATTTATAGTGATATCCATCATCGTATCCTTTCAAGGGCCCTTATGTCTGCTCATTGTGCGAAGGATAATCTGGAACATAGTTTATTTGAAAATGCGGTTCATTATTTTGATTTATTACTTCCTGATGGTGAAATGTCTAGTGAGTTAAAGTTAGTTGAGCAGATATATATGAAACTAATTAGTATTTTAAAGGATGCTGATGCATTAGATAGAAAAAGATTTAAAGAAGATACATATGAAGCTTTAGACCCTGAATTTATACGTAATGAACAGGCCGTTGCGTTAATACCGTTAGCTGAAGAGATAAATGCTTTATATTATGAATTATTTAAATTAAATTATATACCCATTCCAGATGAGATGACTAAGAGTGGTAATTGCTTTCATGCCATTGGTTTTGATTTCTTTAAAATAAAGAGTATATTACAGTATGGCATATTATCACAAGAAGAAATGAAAAAACATTCCCTAATAATTCCTCGTAATTTTAATGGTGGGAATAATGAACGTTGGATTTCTGTTGTAGACGATAGTGTTAGTGCTTTAAGTGGATTGGATAAAACAAATTTAGCCATTAAAGAGTTTGTAAAACACGGCATTTCCTTTTATTGTGAAAGTGTGACAATGGTTAGTCCTGTTGAGTCAACACGAGTTGAATATGCTATTGAAACAGGTTTACCATATAACAGAAGTGGTTATATTGATGAATTATATGTCTTGAATGCTATTCCGACTGGTAATATAACGTGTATTATGATACCAAGTAGTTATTTATGCGTTGATGTTCGTTTGCTAAGGTATATATATAATTCTTTTGATATAAATATTATTAATAAGAGAATTAAATACTTTTGTGAAAAGACAGGTACTTTTTATAACGATCCGTTACTACAACCATTAAATCAACTTTTAGAAGAATATAAAGAGATCGTTATGTCAGTATTGCAAAAAAAGATTAACTATGGGTATTACGAAAAACAGTTAGATATAATGGCGAAGATTGATCAGTGTATTGGACAAATGGTACATCGCTTTTATTGTATTGAAATGGGAAAGAATATAAATGCTACTTTAACGGTTTTAGAAGTATTTGAATATGAACTTAATAAGAGTAGTAATATTGAGTATGAAATGGCTGATGATGCCGAAACTATATTTGGAGAAAAAATTATAAAATTTAATATAAAAAATATTGGAGAGAAGAGGAAAATAAAATAACTCTTTTCTTTTATCTTACTTTTTGGCACTCTTGCTTGACAAGTGCTAAAAAGCGAGTATAATAGTAGTTATATGAATGGAGGGGATTGTATGAATATGCAAAATCCGTATGAGGAAAATTTAGAAAATGTCTTGGAAAAATATGGACGAGATATTGTTCAAGCCGTACGAGATGGAAAAACAGATCCTGTTATTGGACGTGATGAAGAGATCAGAAGTATTACACGAATTCTTTCACGAAAGACAAAGAATAATCCGGTATTAATTGGTGAACCAGGTGTTGGTAAAACAGCAATAGTTGAAGGCTTAGCTCAACGTATTGTTAAAGGTGATGTACCTAATAGTTTAAAGAATAAAACTATTTGGGAGTTAGACTTAGGTTCTTTAATTGCTGGTGCTAAGTATCGAGGTGAATTTGAAGATCGCCTTAAAGCTGTTCTAAAAGAAATTCAAAAATCAGATGGGGATATCATTATGTTTATTGATGAGATTCATATGATTGTTGGAGCAGGTGCTGAAGGAGCCATGGATGCTGGTAATATGTTAAAGCCTATGCTTGCACGTGGAGAAATTCATGTTATTGGTGCGACTACATTGAATGAATATCGAAAATATATCGAGAAGGATGGTGCTTTAGAAAGACGTTTTCAAAAAGTAAAGGTATCTCAGCCAACGGTTTTGGATACTATCACTATTTTGCGTGGTTTAAAAAGTCGTTTTGAAGTATTTCATAGTGTAAGTATTAAAGATAAAGCACTGGTGGCGGCTGCAACTTTATCAGATCGTTATATAACTGATCGTTTTTTACCTGATAAGGCTATTGATTTAGTCGATGAAGCTTGTTCTACGATAAAGGTTCAAATGGATTCTGTTCCGACTGAATTGGATACTTTAACTAGAAATATTATGCGTTTGGAGATTGAATTGCAGGCTTTAAAGAAAGAAAAGGATGAATTGTCTAAAAAACGTATTGATGAAATTAATTCAACATTAGCAACATTAAAAGAACAAGAAAAACAGTTACGTAACAAGTGGAATGAAGAAAAAAATATTTTAGCCAAGATAAATAACAAGAAAGAGGAAATTGAAAAGAAAACTTTTGAGTTAGAGCAGGCCGAAAATAATTATAATTTAGAGGTAGCAGCTCGTCTTCGCCATGGTGTTATACCAGCTTTACAAAAAGAACTAGAGGAATTAAAGAGTATAAGTAGTTCAAAGATTTTAAGTGATGAAGTTACCGAAGAGGATATTGCTGCTATTATATCTAAATGGACTAATATACCTATTACGAAGTTAGTTAGTGGAGAAAGAGAGAAATTACTAAATTTAGAGGCTAATTTAGGTAAGAGAGTTAAAGGACAAGATGAAGCATTGAAATTAGTTAGTGAGGCTATTCTTAGAGCTAGATCAGGAATTAAAAATCCTAATCGACCAATTGGCTCATTTATTTTCTTAGGCCCAACTGGTGTTGGTAAGACTGAAGTTGCACGTACTTTGGCTTATGAGTTGTTTGATGATGAACGCCACATGATTAGAATTGATATGAGTGAGTACATGGAAGCTCATAGCGTATCAAGATTGGTTGGTGCTCCTCCAGGATATGTTGGTTATGATGAGGGAGGACAATTAACTGAAAGTGTAAGACGTAATCCTTATAGTATAGTTTTATTTGATGAGATAGAAAAGGCTCATAAAGATGTTTTTAATATATTACTTCAAATATTAGATGATGGACGTATTACTGATTCGCAAGGACGTACAGTTGATTTTAAAAATACCATTATTATAATGACTTCTAATTTGGGAAGTGAATATATTTTAAATAATGAAGCTGATAGCACTAACTTGGTTATGAATGAACTAAAAAGATGTTTTAGACCAGAGTTTATTAATCGAATTGATGAAATTATTATTTTTAAATCATTGACTAAAGACATTGTTTATCAAATATTGGATAATATTATAAAAGAAATTGAAAATCGTTTAAGCGATAAAAAAATAAAAATAAAGTTAACAGAAGCTTCTAAAAAATTTATTATTGATGAATCTTTTGATCCTGATTTTGGTGCTAGACCAATTAAAAGGTTTGTTTCTCGAAATTTAGAAACGATGTTAGCTAAAGCTATTATTAATGATGAAATAAAGTTTAATAGTGATATTACAATTGATGTTAATAATGGTGAATTAATTATAAAATAGGGTAATTTAATTGCGAAGAAGTAATTTAATTACTCTTTTTTTCACCATTTTGTTATTTACATGATATAATTATTATTAGGGTAGTGTTTTTTATGTATGATGAATTAATGAAATGTGAACAAAATTTTAATCCTGATATGTTTTTAACAAAAGTAAATAACATTTTTGTTTTAATGATGAATGGAATTATGTTTCAAAACTTACAAAATGTTACTTCATGGTTAAATGACAGTATGCGTCAAAAATTATTAACTATGATTAATGATTTAAAACATAATAATTTAATTCAAATGTATGATGAACTAAATGTTAAAAATACTTATGTACGTAAAGTTGATATTTTAGATGATTGTTATCGTATTGAAGTCGAAATAGAAGCCCGTTATTTAGATTACCGTTTAAATAATACTACTAAACAAATAGTTAATGGTAATACCGAATTAAGGGTTTTGACAATTAATAATTTGATTTTTGAATTAAAAAAAGATCATAAAAAGTTAGGCATGGTTACGCATTGTCCAAATTGTGGGGCTAATATTGATTATAATGCTACAGGGTACTGTTCTTTTTGTCATCAACAATTACCTAAGGAAGATTATGATTGGATATTAGTAGATTGGAATGAGATAAGAAGATGAAAAAAGGGAAAAAGCGTGGATTTTTATTATTAGGCTTAGCATTTATATTATTAGCGACTATTGTTTATAGTTATACAGCCAATTATTCTTCTTTAGCCACTGATTCAGGATGGGATTCTAGTTATGATTCAGGCTCATGGGATTCAGGTAGTTCTTGGGATAGTGATAGTTCATATAGTAGTGGAAGTAGTACTTCGCTTGGTGGAGATATAGTTGTATTTATTGTTATATTAGTTGTTATTATTCTAATTGTTGTAGAACGTACTTCTAAAAGGAAACCGTTAGAAGTAATACCTACTATAAATTTAAGTCCTGAAGATAAGAAACTATTAGAGGAATGTTATAATATCTTTTGTCAGGTTCAAATAGCATGGACGAATTTTGATTATGACAAATTACGTTATTTAGTAACGGATGAATTATTTAATTCATATCAAAATCAGTTAAATGTCTTAAATCTTAAAGGTCAAAAAAATATAATGTCCAACTTCAGTTATCAAGGTGGTAGTATATTAAGTAGACAAACTAATGGAACAATTGAAACAGTAGTTGTTAGATTAGCTGTAAGTTTTAATGATTATGTCGTTGATCAAAATAATAATGTTGTTAGAGGTGATGCACATAGATTATTAGGTATGCAGTATGATTTAACGTTTGTATGTAATACAGCAGCAATTGATCTGTGCCCTAATTGTGGAGCTAAGCTTGATACGAGTGCAACTATTTGTCCTTATTGTAAAGGAAATATTCAAACTGTTCGTAGAAATATGCGTTTATCAAAAAAGAATTTAATTAGTCAAAAATAAGTGGGAGGTAGTTATTATATGGATGCATTTATTGTACTTTTATTAGTAATAATTATTATTTGTTGGTCTTGTTATCGTCGAAAAATGTCGAAGGCTGTATATGGCATAGCTGCTGTAGATATTTTCTTACGTATTGCTTATTTTATTGCAAGTCAATTTAAGGGTGGAGCCATTGATAGTTTTTTAGCCAAGTTTCCAAATAGTATTCTAGCCATTGCTGATCATTATACTGATGGTATTGTTTATTTAATTATTGCATGGGCTTTTGTTTTATTGATGATTTATTTTTTATTTTTAACTCTTAGTACTTTTTTTAAACGTTAGCTAAGTTAAAAAGTATTTTATTAGATTAAAGGACAAGTTGTTATTATTGATAAAAAATATGAAATCATTGATTATTTATCATTAAAATATGCGTTTGCTTTACATCAATTATAAATTGTAGTTATGAAGTATAGCGCTAGGAATGATTTGTTTAACTAATATATCATTTGAAATTTTATTATGAGGACATATTCGAATGACCTGTTTGAGTATGGTTTTTTCAAATTAAAAACTGAATCTTTAATTGTATAAGTTGTATATTGCAGGCAAGTAACTCGATAAAATTTGTCAAATAAGCGTAATATTGAAAATAATTTTGTCAAATTGTGTTAATTTAACGTTTTGCTTTAATAAAAATATGTTTATTTTTATGTAATTTAATTGTCTTTATTTTATGAAATATTTTAACTAATATTTAAAAATATTTTTTAAAAAGAAAGTTTGGGCTATTGACAATATTAATTTATTTTACTATAATCGGTTATGTAGAATGATGATAGAAAATAGGGTGAGTTGAGTGTGCGCAGTGAAATATTGTTAGCATGGTATAACAAACATGGCTTCGCACATACTAAATAATAGGATAATGTAGATATTATCTTTTAAAAGGCTAAATACTCTGTTAAAGTTTTAAAAATGGAGGAGGTACAAAATGCCAGAAAAACGTAAAGTTAATACATTGGATAAAATAAAAAGTTTTTGTAAAAAAAATAAATCTTTGGTATTTTTGATGTTACTGGGTTTAGTTGTAATAGTTGGGGGAACATATGCTTATTTTACGAGTAGGGATACGAAAGAAAATGTGTTTAAAACGTCTAAGTATGATGTTAAGTTAGATGAGGATTTTGACCCTAGTAGTTGGCCAGATGCAACTAAAAAAGAAGTAGTAATAAAAAATGCGGGTACAGCTGATGTTTTTATTAGGATGTCTTATAATGAGACTTGGGTTAATGATGCTGGATCGGTTTTAAATAATTTATATAATGGAGAAAGTGTTGTCACAAAAACATGGGCATCTCCTTTGGAAGATGACTGGGTGTATCATGATGGATGGTATTATTATAAGAAAATATTGAGTGGTGGTACTGATTTACCACTATTAAATAGTATAGCTTTAAATAAAACTTTAATTCAAGATTCACCTGATCAGAATAAATATTTAACATATAATTATGAATTATCGTTTAATTATGAGTCGGTTCAAGCTACATCGGATGCTGTAAGTACTTTATGGGGACATACCGTAACAGTAGATGGAACAAATGTAAGTTGGACATTTTAAATTCAATGATTAGTTATAGTATAAAGTGCATTTTAGCATTTTATATAGAGGTTCATGGAAGGAAGGTGAATTAAGATGCAGAAGAAACCATTAATAGCATTAGCTTTGTTATTTTTAGTAGTTGGCGTTTTAGGAGGAACTATTGCTTATTTTACAAGTTCAGCAACTTTTAATAACCAATTTAATACTAAACCTTATAGTACTAAGGTAACTGAGACTTTTGAAAGTCCAGATAACTGGACACCAGGTAGTGTAACTGATAAGAAAGTAAATGTACAAAATACTGGTGAAGTAGAAATTGCTGTTAGAGTAAAACTACAAGGTTCTTGGGATAGAGGTTTAAATGGAAAAGTCGGTGAAATGGATGGACAAGAGGATGCTGCTATCTTGAACTTTGCTAGCGATTATCAAACAAACTGGAAAAAGGGTAGCGATGGATGGTATTACTATCAACAAAAACTAGGCCAGAATGCTACAACTACAGATTTACTTGAGTCAGTAAAATTTAACGAAAAAGCTGTTAATACGGCTGATTGTACTGACGAAGGTACTGTAGGTCAAGGTGAGTCTTCACATACTTGTACGAGTGCTGGTACTGGATATGATGGTGCTAAATATACATTGGTAGTTACTGTTGAAACACTTCAAGCAGATGCTGTTCAGACTGTTTGGGGTACGGATGCACCAACATTTGGAGCATAGTTAAAAATGACGTTATGTCATTTTTTTGTACACAAAATTAATAGTCAGAGGTAATATTAGTTTTAATTTAGATATATTAAATTTGTTGTCGTAGTTTATGGCATGTGATATAATTAATTTGGTGATAGCAATGTTTGAATATATAACAGGAATAGTTACAATGATTGAAAGTAATCACATTGTTTTAGAGAATAATATGATTGGTTATTTAATATATGTTGGTAATCCATATTCATATATCCTTAATAAAGAGTATAAGGTATACATTTATAATCATGTAAGAGAGGATGAAAATTGTTTATATGGATTTAAAAGTATGGAAGAAAAGGATATGTTTCTTCGACTTATTGAAGTGAAGGGATTAGGCTGTAAAATGGCTTTACCGATGTTAGCAAGTGGTAGTATTGATACTTTATGGAAGGCTATTGAATCGGAAAATGTTATGTACTTAAAGAAATTTCCAAAGATTGGTGATAAAGTTGCTCGTCAAATAATTTTAGATTTACGTGGTAAAATATCACGTTCTAATCAATTGGTTGATGAACGTAGCTTTAATGAATTAATTGAGGTACTAAAAGGATTAGGTTATAAAACTAATGACATTAAGGGCATTTTAAACAGTATTGATGTTAATATGACCATTGAAGAGCAAGTTAAAGAAGCATTGAAGTTATTATTAAAATAACAGAGAGGAGAACAGATGGAGCGAATTACTAGCGGAGAAAAATTTCCAGAAGATAGTTTTGAAAAAAACATTCGTCCAACTTCTATTGATGAATATATTGGACAGAGTGAAGTGAAAGACAACTTAAACATTTTTATTAAAGCAGCTAAGATGCGTAAAGAACCACTCGATCATGTTTTATTATATGGCCCGCCCGGTTTGGGTAAAACAACTTTAGCTTATATTATAGCTAATGAATTAGGTTCTAATATAAAAACAACTAGTGGTCCGTCAATAGAGAAAAGTGGTGACTTAGCGGCTGTTTTATCTAGTTTAGAAGCAGGGGATGTTTTATTTATTGATGAGATACATCGTATTCCACGTTTTATTGAAGAAATTTTATATTCTGCCATGGAAGATTTTACTTTAGATATTATTATTGGTAGTGATTCTAGTAGTCGTAATATAAGAATTGATTTACCACCTTTTACTTTAGTAGGTGCTACTACAAGAGCGGGAGACTTGACAGGACCTTTACGTGATCGCTTTGGTATTATTAATAAGTTAAAATATTATACGGAAGAAGAGTTAAAACAAATTGTTATTAGGACAAGTCATGTTTTAGAAACAGAAATCACTGATGAAGCAGCATATGAATTAGCTAGACGAAGTAGAGGCACGCCACGTATAACCAATCGATTGTTTCGCCGTGTTAGAGATTTTGCTTTAGTTATGGGTGATGGAAAAATCGATTTAGAAATAGCTAAGTTATCGCTTGATCGACTAAAGGTTGACAGTTTGGGCTTGGATGATACTGATTATAATTTGCTTAAAGCGATTATAGAAAAATTTAATGGTGGGCCAGTGGGTATTGAAGCAATTGCGTCATCAATTGGTGAAGAACAGACAACGATTGAAGATGTGTATGAACCATATCTTCTCCAAACAGGCTTACTTAAGAGGACATCACGTGGTAGAATGGTTACTAAGAAGGCTTATGAGCATTTAGGCTTACCTTATAAGGGGGACAAATAATATAATTTGTTCTCTTTTTTTTCTGTCTTTGTTTTTTATAATAATTATGTTATAATGAAATAGATAATTCTTTTAGAAAATGAGGTTTTGTTATGTTTATAGGAAAATATGATAAGTCAGTTATAGTTACATATCTGGGTGTATTATCAACGATGATTGGTATTTATTTTGTTTTTGGAACTAATACAGTACGAATTACAGGGGCTATTATATGCTTGATGGTATCTGGTATATGTGATTTATTTGATGGTAAAGTGGCTCGTATGTGTAAAAATAGAACAGATCAAGATAAGAAATATGGTATTCAAATTGATTCTTTAACTGATATGATATCTTTTATTGCTTATCCTATCATTATTTTATATGGCTTTTGTAAGTATTTTAATGTAGCTATTAATCCAATTATTTCCATTCCTATATTTGCTTTATTTACAATAGGTGGTATTAGTCGCTTATCATATTTTAATGTTCATGCTGAATTAGAAGATGGACCGGTAAAATATTATACTGGTTTACCTGTTACTTCAACAGCTATTATTTTTCCCGCTTTATATTTATTGCGATACGTTTTAGATAGTAAAGTGTTTGTTAGTGTTAACTTGGTTGCTTTCGCTTTGATAGCTATTTTAATGGTTGTTAAATTTAAATTAAGAAAACCTAAAAATAATGCTTGGTATATAACTTGTTCATTACTAGCTATAATTATGACAATTGTTTTAATATACCTTAAGGTGATGAGATGATGATATATAATCGAAAAGATAAAAAATATTATGATTATAAAGAAGGTAAAGTACTTACCTTTTTGTATACCACTTTATTAGGCCGTATGATACTTAAGGTAATTACTCAAAAATGGTTAACTAATTTATATGCTAGATATATGCGTTCAGCTAGATCAAAGAAAAAAATAAAAAAGTTTATTTGTGATAACAATATTAATATGGATGAGTATATTATACAAGATTATCATAATTTCGATGAGTTTTTTAGAAGAGAGATTAAAAAAGAATGTCGACCAATACCCAAGGATACGTCTATGCTTTTAGCGCCTTGTGACAGTAAATTGTTGGTTTATAATATTGATCCTGATATGCATCTTCACATTAAAAATAGTTGTTATACTTTAGGTGAATTATTCAAAGATGAGAGTTTAGCAAGAAAATATGCTGGTGGATTATGTCTTGTATTTCGTTTATGCGTTGATAATTATCATCACTATGCTTTTATAGATGATGGACAGGTTATCAACAATAAGAAAATTGATGGTATTCTTCATACGGTAAGACCTATTGCTCATGAATATTGTTCAGTTTTTACTGAAAATAAGCGCGAGTATGCTATTCTTGATACTAAGCATTTTGGTGAAATAATTCAGATGGAAGTAGGGGCTATTATGGTTGGTGAAATATGTAATGTTGATGTTAAAAAGTTTAAACGTGGTGATGAAAAAGGTTGGTTTCGCTATGGGGGATCAACTGTCATCTTATTTTTGAAAAAAGATCAAGCTATTATAGATGACGATATTATAGTCCAAAGTAAAAAAAATATAGAAACAGAAGTAAGCATGTTTGAGGTTATTGGAAGGAGTTTATAAAATGTTTGTATATCGAAAAGCTGTATTAATTATACACGGTTTTGCTGGCGGTACCTATGATGAGGAACCATTGTTTTTTCATTTACAAACTAAATTAGAGTTTGATGTTTATAATTTTACGCTACCTGGTCATATAACTAATCTATCTAGTGATGTAACTTATAATGATTGGATTAAAGCCGTTGATGATAAGATAAATTATTTAAAAAAGGCCGGATATAAAAGCATTTATATTATCGGACATAGTATGGGAGGGGTTTTAGCGACTCATGCAGCTATTAAACATGTTGAAGTCAAGAAATTGGTTTTAGTAGCGCCTGCTTTTCAATATTTATCTAATGATATGGAGAATATTTTGACTAAGACATTGAAAAATGGATTTGATGTTATTAAGCAATACAAGATGAAAGAAGTTATTGGGAGAGCTTTAAAGGTATCTTTAGAACAGGTTAAAGAGTTTGCTAAATTAGTAGAAGTATCACAATCCAATCCTAGTATGTTAACGGTACCAACTTTAATTGTTCAGGGACTTGATGATACTATTGTTCCTCATGAAAGTTCATCAAAAATATATCAAGCAATGACTTGTCCTAAGTGGTTATTGCAGATTACTGGTGTTACGCATGATGTTTTTAGGGGTAGATTAGTTAGTAAGATAAATACGGAGATTAGTCTTTTCTTGCAAAAGAAAAAATATCGTGCGGAACACGAAAGAAAGTGGTAAAATATTATTTGTTTTTTATTAACAAATAATTTTATTTTGTAGTGAGGTGGTTTATGAAAACAGATGATTTTGATTTTGCGTTACCAGAAGAGTTAATTGCGCAGACCCCATTAGAAAAAAGAGACAGTTCTCGTATGTTGGTATTAGAGCGGGATACGGGTAATATTACTCATAAACATTTTTGTGATATAGTTGATTTATTAACGTCTAATGATGTGTTGGTATTAAATGATACCAAAGTTATACCAGCTCGTTTGATTGGTGTTAAAGAACAGACCCATGCAATAATAGAAATACTTTTGTTGAAAGAATTAACGGGTAATCGTTTTGAATGTTTAGCTAAACCTGCTAAAAGAGTAAAACAAGGAACGGTTATCAATTTTTCAGATAAATTAAGTGCTAAATGTATAGAAGTAAAAGATGAGGGCCTTCGTTTGTTTGAGTTACAATATAATGGTATTTTATATGAGATATTAGATGAGTTAGGACAAATGCCTCTTCCTCCTTATATACATGAGAAATTAAAAGATAAGGATCGTTATCAAACTGTATATGCTAAAAATGTAGGTAGTGCAGCAGCCCCAACAGCTGGGTTACATTTTACAAAGGAATTATTAAATAAAATAAAAGATAAAGGGGTAGAGGTTTTCTACATTACTTTACATGTTGGACTTGGAACATTTAGACCGGTTAATGTTGAAGATGTTACTAAGCATAAAATGCATAGTGAGTTTTATCAAATGTCAAAAGATGTTGCTGATGGCTTAAATAAAGCTAAAAAGGAAGGCAAAAGAATTATTAGTGTAGGTACTACAACAACGCGTACTTTAGAAACTGTTATGAATTTATACGGTGAATTTAAAGAGTGTTCTGGATCAACTGATATTTTCATATATCCAGGTTTTAAATTTAAAGCTATTGATGGTTTAATTACTAATTTCCATTTACCAAAGTCAACTCTTATAATGTTAGTAAGTGCGTTAGCTGGTAAGGAAAATATTATGAATGCTTATAAAGAAGCTATTAAAGAGAAGTATCGTTTTTTCTCGTTTGGTGATAGCATGTTTATTAAATAAGAGGTGTTGTTATGGTCATTGTTATTACAGGGCCAACAGCTGTTGGTAAAACAAAACTTAGTGTGTGTCTTGCTAAATTATTGAATGGTGAGATTATAAACGCTGATAGTACGCAAGTGTATAGGAACATGAATATAGGAACGTCTAAAATAACCGAAGAAGAAAAAGAAGGTGTACCACATCATTTATTTGATATATGTGATGTAACTGAAAATTATACTGTTTATGAATATCAAAGAGATGCAAGACTATGTATTAATGAGATAATAAAGAAAGGAAAAACACCTATTTTAGTAGGTGGTAGTGGTTTATATATTAAGGCTGCTCTATATAATTATACTTTTTTAAATGAGCAAAATACTTATGATTATCAAAATTTTGATGTTGATACTTTATATAAAGAACTTATTAAATTAGATCCATATACCAATATTCATCCTCATAATCGTAGGAGAATTGAAAGAGCTCTTACTAAAATAAAAAACAATAGTGTTTTTAATCATGATAAAGATAATATATTGTTATATGATACGCTTTTTATTGGTTTAACTACACAAAGGGAGTTATTGTATGAACGTATTAATAAACGTGTCGATTTAATGGTTCAGCAAGGATTACTGGAGGAAGCTAAAACTTTTTATAAACTAGGGATTAGATCAAAGGCTATTACAACTCCTATTTGTTATAAAGAACTATTTAGTTATTTTGACGGGAATATAACACTAGATGAAGCTTTGAACTTGATTAAACAGCGTAGTCGAAGGTATGCTAAAAGACAATATACTTGGTTTAATCATCAATTACCTATTATTTGGTTTGAAGTTAATTTTAATGATTTTAATCAGACAATTAATCGTGTTTATGAATATATAAATGAGCTAAAATGATTTTTCTAGGAAAACATTAAAATTGCTTGTAATACTAGTGCAAAGATGTTATGGATAGCATGAAGACTGATTGGAACACAAATATTATCTGATTTTACTAAAGTATAAGCAAAGACACAGCCGGGTATACTGTAAGGAATTATATATAACCAGTCTAATAAGGTAGGATTGGTCCCAATAATATGCATTAAACCAAACAATAATCCTGATAGTATGATAAATATATATTTATTATACTTTTTTGTACCAATTATTTTATAAAGTGATAATCTGAAAATACTTTCTTCTAATATAGGTGCGATTAATCCAGCTAAAATAAAGGTACCAATAGGATTGGCTTCAAAAAGGTTTCTAACACTTTGTTCATTGGCAGCAATACCGTTATTAATGAAAATAATAATAAAATTAGATAAATACATTAGACCTAAGGCGATAAACCAATATTTAATATAATTACTTAAATAATATTTAGTATTATGTCGAAAATCATTGAAACATTTCATAAAAGTTTTACGCATAATGAAAAGTATAATAATTAGAGTAATTAGTTCATGGATTATATTAACTATAAAAATAAAATGAACATTTTCTAATAAGGTATTATCCACATTTAAAACATTAAAAAAATTACCAATAGGAATGCTACTCAATAAAAAATATATTAAAAAAGCTAGTGTACCTTGCAATATATCATTTTTTCTTTGATTCATATTACCACTTCCATTACTATTAAGTATACCAAAAAAAATAGAAAAAATTATAAAAAACTGTTAAAATAAAAAAAAACATGATATAATATGTTCAGTTGTTAAGCAAAGAGTGGATTTTCCACTCTTTAACATTTATTTGGAGGGTGTATGAATATAGTTGAGGAAATAACTAAAGTTATTAAGGAACCTATTGAAAAAGCAGGATATTTTATTGATAATGTTATATATGTCAATGAAGATGGTAATAATTTTTTAAGAGTTATTATTACTAAAAATGGTATTATTGATGTTGAAGATTGCGTTAATGTTAGTAATATTATTAATCCAATTCTTGATGATATAGATTTAATTAATGAATCATATATTTTAGATGTATGTTCAAAAGAGAAGGGAGTAGAATAAAATGGACAGTAAAGAGTTTAAAAAAGCACTTGATTTATTAGTAGCTGAGAAAGATATTCCTGTTGATTATGTTATTGATGCGATGACATTAGCTTTAACTAGCGCTTATAAGAAAAATTATCATTCATTATCTAATGTACGTGTTAATATAAATAGTGAAACAGGAGATATTAAAGTTTATTCATTTAGAACAGTTGTTCTAGATAAGGAGCATAGAGTATCCTTGGATGAAAATGATGATGATTCTTTAGATGGAATTACATCTTTTGCTGAATTAGAAAATATGGAAATAGAAGATTATAAGGAAGAAGAAGAACATTATCAGCCATTTATTTATGATGAACGTATTCATATTACTTTAGAAGATGCAAGAAAGATCGATCCAGATATTCAAGTAGGAGAGACGATTGAGGAAGAAGTAACGCCTCGTGACTTTGGACGGGTAGCGGCTGCGACAGCTAAGCAAGTAATTGTTCAAAAGATTCGTGAAGCTGAACGTAATAATATAGCTCAGGAATTTGAAGAGAAAGAAAATGAAATGATCAGTGGTATTGTTGAAATGGAAGATGAAAATAATTACTTTATTAATTTAGGGAAGACACAAGGATTATTACCTAAAAGTGAGATAATACCTGGGGAACATATAAAGATGGGGTCTAATATAAAGACTTATATTAATAAGGTAAGTATTAATTCAAAAGGAGCTCTAATATTACTTACAAGGAAACATTTTGGATTTGTTAAACGTTTATTTGAATTAGAAATACCAGAAATCAATGAGGGAATTGTTCTTATTTATAGTATTGCACGTGAGGCTGGTAATAGAACGAAAATTGCTGTTTATTCTGAAAATAGTAATGTTGACCCTATTGGGGCTTGTATTGGTGAAAGAGGTTCAAGGATTAATGCTATTATCAAAGAATTAAATGGTGAAAAAATAGATATTGTGGCCTATAGTAAATCACAAGAGGAGTTTATTGCCAATGCATTAAGTCCGGCACAAAAAGTTCGTGTATTTATTATTGATGAGAAAAATAAAGAAGCCTTAGTTGTTGTGGATCAAGATAATTTATCTTTAGCTATAGGTAAAAAAGGTTTAAATGTTCGCTTAGCATCTCGTTTGACACACTATAAATTAGATGTTAAAACAGTTGAACAAGTAAAAGAAGCAGGTATTAATATTTTAGAGTAGGTGATAATATGAAAATACGAAAAATACCGATGCGAACATGTGTTATAACTAAAGAAAGATTACCTAAACAAGAATTAATACGTGTCGTTAGGATGCCAGGTGGAGTTGTTACTATTGATGAAACAGGAAAGGTTAATGGGCGTGGAGCCTATGTAAAAAAAGATCTTGAAGTAATCAAAAAAGCTAGAATTAGTAAGATTTTAGAGCGTAATTTAGAAACAAGTATTGATGAGGAAATATATGATAAATTAGAAAAAATGTGTTAATTAGAAAGAAGGTGCGTGCACATGATGAGTGTATTAGAATATGCATTAGATGTTGATAAGACCGTAGATGAGATACTAAAAAAATGTCATGAACTTAATATCAATGTAATAACTGAAGAAGATATGCTAGATGAAGACGCTATTACAGAATTAGATAATGTAATTGCTAATGAGTCTTATGATGATGAGGACATTATTGATGAGATTGAAGATGAAATTATTGAAAAAGAAAAGAATAAGATCGATGATCTTGTTAATGGTGGCAAAGCAAAGAAAAATATTTCACCAAAAACAAATAAGACTTTTAAAAAAGAACTAGCTAAAAAGAAAAAAGAAATGTACAAAAGTAAAGAGAAACTAATCAGTAATGCACCAGTAGAAAGTAATAAAAATGACATTATTTATAAAGATGGAATGACAATTGGTAATTTAGCAAAAGAACTTGGAGTAGAAGCAGCTGAATTAATTAAGAAGTTATTTTCATTAGGGACGTTAGCAACAATTAATAATGTTATTGATTTTGATAATGCATCACTATTAGTAATTGAATATGGCAAAGAATTAAAACGGGCAGAAAAAAGAGATGAAACTAAGTTTGAAGAATTTGTGATTGTTGATAAGGATGAAGATTTAGTTAAAAGACCACCAGTTGTTACAATTATGGGTCATGTTGATCATGGAAAGACTACGTTACTTGACACTATTCGTAAAACGAATGTAGCGCTTGGTGAAGCTGGAGGAATTACCCAAGCTATTAGTGCTTATCAAGTCGAATATAAAGGGGAAACAATAACTTTTATTGATACACCGGGGCATGCAGCGTTTACCGAAATGCGTGCACGTGGAGCGAGTATAACAGATATAGTTATTATTATTGTTGCTGCTGATGATGGTGTTATGCCACAGACAAAGGAAGCTATTGATCATGCAAAAGCAGCTGGTGTACCAATTTTAGTAGCTATTAATAAAATTGATAAACCTGGAGCTAATATAGAAAAGGTTATGACAGAATTAGCTGAATACGGTTTGACACCTGATTCTTGGGGTGGAGATACTATTTTTACTAATATATCGGCTAAAGATGGAACGGGCATTGATAATTTATTAGAAAATATTTTACTTGTTGCAGAAATGGAAGAATATAAAGCAAATCCAAATCGATATGCTAGTGGAAGTGTTGTAGAAGCAACTTTAGATAAACATGTAGGACCAATCGTAACGTTGTTAATTCAAAACGGTACATTGAGAATAGGAGATCCGATTGTTGTAGGAAGTTCTTATGGTAAAGTTAGAACTTTAAGAAATGATAAAGGTGAAGAGATAACTAGTGCTTATCCATCACAACCGGTAGAAATTACTGGTTTAAATAAGACACCAAAAGCTGGAGATAAATTTATGGCTTTTGAATCAGAAAAACAAGCTCGTAACATTGGTGAGGCTCGTGAAGAAGAGGAGAGGCTAACGCAAAATAAAGCTAGTAGCTTAACATTAGAGGATGTATTTGCTAAAATACAAGATGGTGTTAAAGAGGTTAATGTCGTTGTTAAGGCTGACGTTAATGGAAGCGCTGAAGCAGTAAAATCTTCATTAGAAAAAATAGAGATTGATGGCGTACGTGTTAAAGTTATTAGAAGTAGTGTTGGTGCTATTACCGAAAGTGATATTGTCTTAGCTAGTGCTAGTGATGCTATTATAATTGGATTTAATATTAGGCCAAATAATACTATTAAAGAGTATGCTAAAGATCAAGGTGTTGAAATAAGATTATATGATATTATTTATAAAGCTGTTGAAGATATGGAAGCAGCAATGAAAGGTATGTTAGATCCTGAATATGAAGAAAAAGTGTTAGGAGAAGCAGAGGTAAGACAACTATTTAAATTTTCAAAAGTTGGAACCATTGCTGGTTCTTATGTCACCGAAGGTATTATTAAGAATAATGCTCAAGCTCGTGTTATTCGTGATAGTGCTGTTATTTATGATGGTCGAATTGGCTCTATCCAAAGAGAGAAAGATGCGGTTAAAGAAGTAAAAAAAGGTTTAGAATGTGGTATTACTATTGAAAACTTTAATGATATTAAAGAAGGAGATATCATTGAAAGTTATGAAATGGTTGAAAAAGAAAGAAAGTAACATAAGCAGGTGAAATATGAGTATTAAAATTGATCGTTTAAATAATGTTATTTTACGAGAAATAAGTTTGATTTTAGAAACGGAAATAAAAGATAATGATATTAAATTTGTCACTGTTACAGCTGTTAAAACTACTTCAGATTTAAGTTTTGCCAAAGTATATGTTACTTGTCTCGACGATTCTAAAAAAGAAAATATAATCAAAGCTTTAAATAATGCTAGTGGTTTTATTAGAAAAGAGCTAGCTAATCGTATTGAAGTTAGGCATATGCCAAAATTAGAGTTTATTTTTGATGAATCAATTGAATATGGAAAAAAAATAGAAAATAAAATAAAGGAAATACATAGGGAAGATAATTTATAAAGCCTAGTATCATTGTTATCTTTGGTGTGGCTGATTAAATGTTCGTATGTTATAATGACTGATTGATAAAAGGATGAATTTAGACGGCTGTCTAAATTCATCCTTTTAATAATTATTAAGAAACAATTTTGGCTTCTTTATAAAAATTTTGATTATAATTATGTTCATGACTATCTGTCTTTAATAAAGTGTTAGTGTCTATTAAAAAGTAATCATGTATTAATATTTGAGAACCCGTATTTGTAACAGGGTCGTCCCATGTAGCGTCTAAATGTAACCATTTATTGTTTAAATAAACAAGATTCCAAACATGTTTATCAGCCGATATACGAATATTTTGAATACCTAATTTAGATAGATAGATGGACATAATATCACTATAGCCACCACATAAAGCAATATGATTTTTTAAAAGACCAATAGCCGTATGACTTTCACTTTTTTTATACTCTTCGCTATTCATGTTATTAGCACGATCTTTATCATACACAGTTGTATTAATAATGTAGTCATGGAATGTTTTAATTTTATCACTAATGTCTAAAGATCCTTTAATATTAGCTTTTTCAATTTTGTCTATTTCACTATTAATATATTTTATTTGTTCCTCGTTATATTGTTTTGTTACTTTGATAGTAATCTTTCCATAATTGTTCATAACTACAGTTAGTTTTTGATATGAATTATATGGATGAACTAAATTATTAATATCAGCTAAAACATCATAGTTTGATTCATCTTTAACTGATGGAATTAACGTATCAATATCATTTAAACAACTCTTATAATTTTCGTCACAATAGAAATAAAATTCATCCATACCACTATCCAATATAGTATACATAATATTTAACAAATGTTGGTAGTCCTTAGCTATATAATCTTTTGTTATTTGAACAGCTTCATAGTTATAATTTAATGAATATTGATTTGGTTCAATTTCCATTGTTGCCTTTTTGTTATAAATATAATTATCGATAATAAAAGTTGATATTCGTTCGTTATAAACTACAATTAAAATAATTAAAGCAAAAAAGATTAAATTAATGATAAGTTTCAACAGATTTCTTTTACGCTTCATTTATTATCACCACTTTAATTGTACCATATATAGTTAAAAAAAAGGAGTATTTTACTCCATTTCGTTAACTTTTTTTGTTAAACGAGATTTATTTCTTGCACAAGTGTTCTTGCTAGTTACACCATTTTTAGCTGCTTTATCAATACTTTTAATAGCGACTTTCAAATTTTCTTGTGCTTCTTCTTTGTTCTTTTTAGCAACGGCTTTCTCAACCTTTTTAATAGCATTTTTCATTGTAGCTTCATATCTATTGTTATTTTCTTCTTTTTTAATATTTACTAAAACTCTTTTTTCAGCATTTTTCATATTTGGCATAATATTCACCTCCAAGTCACGTACATGTATATTTTAACAAAAATATATTAAAAATGCAAATAAAATAAACGTTTTTGTGAAAAATATTAATGGTGATTTAAATGAATCATGAAGCTGATTTAACTAAGTATAATTTACGTACTGATTTGATGATTGAATCTATTGCTCAAATTAAAAATCTTGATGTTAAAGAAAATGTTATTAATGATATTAAGGTTACAGAGATTAATCTTGATGATAAGAGCAGTAAATTAATTGGTAAAAAAAAGGGGAAATACGTTACAATTGAGTTTAATGATGTAACTGATAGTGATAATAAAAAACAAGTATTAGAAGTTTTTACACATGAGCTAGCTAAATTTATTAATTTAGAAAAGAAAGATGATTTGGTTTTAATAATTGGGTTAGGTAATGATGCATCAACACCAGATTCTTTAGGACCAATGGTGGTAGATAATATTAATGTTACAAATCACTTATACGAATTAAATATGGTTGATCCTAATTATCAAAGAGTGGCAGCTATTACACCAAGTGTTATGGGAAAAACAGGTATTGAAACAAGTACTGTTATTAAAAGTATTGCTAATAGTACCAATCCTAAATTAATTATTGTGATTGACTCTTTAGCCAGTACTTCCGTTGAGAGATTAAATAAGACAATTCAGATTACTAATAGTGGTATATCCCCAGGTAGCGGGATAGGAAATAGACGAAAAGAAATAAGTATAGAAACCATTAATATACCTGTTATAGCTATAGGTGTACCAACAGTAGTAGATGCTATTACAATTGTTAGCGATACTATAAACTATATGATAAAACAATACATATATACTAAGGAGAAAGCTAATATACCTAAATATAAGTTGATGATTAATAATAATTATTTAAAAGAAGATATAAAAATTAATAATCGTGACAAAGAAATGTTATTAGGGTTAGTTGGTAAGTTGAATGATAATGAATTAAAACAATTATTAAATGATGTTTTAAGTCCTATTGGTTATAATTTAATTGTTACACCAACAGAAATAGATTATCTAATCGAATGTTTATCTAAAGTACTTTCAACAGGTATTAATAACCTTTTAAAATGAAAGAAAAAATGATATAATAGTTCCTAGAGAGGACTGGTTGTATGAGTAAACCTGTAGTAGCATTACTTGGACGCCCAAATGTAGGTAAGAGTACAATCTTTAATCGTTTAGTGGGTAAGAAAATATCTATTATTGAGGATACACCCGGTATTACTAGAGATAGAATATATGGTATGGTCGAGTACAAAGATTATTCTTTCCATTTAGTAGATACGGGAGGAATTGATTTACAAAATAGTGCTTTTAATGAAGATATTAAGAATCAAGCTGAGCTTGCCATTGATGAGGCAGACGTTATTGTATTTGTAGTTGATGGTAAGGAAGGATTGACTGCTAATGATTTTGTAGTTCGTGACATGCTGATGAAAAGTAATAGTAAAGTTATTGTAGCTATCAATAAATGTGATAGTAAATTAATAAAAGAAAACGAATATGAGTTTTATGAACTAGGATTTGATAAATACTATAAAGTTAGTGGTGAACATAATATTGGTATTGCTGAATTATTAGATGAGATTGTTAGTGAATTTAAACCAATGGAAATTGAATATCCTAATGATACATTAAAGTTTTCTATTATTGGACGCCCAAATGTAGGTAAGAGTAGTTTAGTTAATGCGCTTTTAAATGAAGAACGTGTTATTGTTAGTGATGTAGCGGGAACAACAAGAGATGCAATTGATACTCCTTTTACGTATTATGGACATGATTGTGTGGTTATTGATACAGCTGGTATGCGTAAAAAGGGAAAAATATATGAAAATGTTGAACGATATAGTTTACTACGTAGTATGAAGGCCATTGATCGTTGTAATGTTTGTTGCATTGTTATTAATGCTGAAGAAGGTATTGTTGAGCATGATAAGCATATTGCTGGATATGCGTTAGATTCTGGTAAAGCGGTCGTTTTAGTAGTTAATAAATGGGATGTTATTGATAATAAGGATAGTGCTATGCGAAAATGGAAACAAGACATTGAAAATAATTTCCAATTTATGAGTTATGCTCCGGTAGTTTTTTTGTCAGCGAAATCACGAAAAAGGATTCATACCCTAATGCCAGAAATTTTAAAAGTGTATGAAAATAGTCGACGAGAAATTAAGACAAGTCTTTTAAATGATGTAATTATGGATGCTTATAATCTTAATTTGCCACCTAGTTATAAAGGCAAAAGATTAAAGATTTATTTTTCTTCACAAGTAAAAACCTGTCCACCAACTTTTAATATCCAAGTTAATAATAAAGGTTTAATTCATTTTTCATATGAACGTTATCTGGAAAATAAGATTAGAGAGTCATTTGATTTTGAAGGGACACCTATTGTATTACAGTTTAAAAATAAAGGTGAAAATTAAATTTAGTAACAAAATTCGTTGTTACTTTTTTTGTACTTGTACATATGATATATTAGGAGGTAATATGGCATTTTCAGATGGGTTATTCAATCGAATTGAAAAGAAAACAAAAGTTGATAAAAATACAATTTTAGAATTAGCGAGGGAATTACAGGATAATGATTTAAAAAATGAGCATACTTTACGTAATGTAATTCAAAAACTAAGTAAAATGACTGGTAAACCAGTCAGTGAAGAACAAGAAAATAAGATTGTTAATGCAGTTATACAGGATAAAGTTCCTAAAGATGTTGATAAAATGTTTTAAAAAAGTAGACTGGACTTCTTTTTACCTGTCTACTTTTAATTTGACACTTCAAATTGTTATTTAATTATCAACTTTGTCAAAAAGCTTTTTTAAATTAGTCATTTTCTTTTTTAGTAGTAACTTTTCTTGCTTTTTTGTGTAGGGAATAAATTGAGGGCTATTATCAAATGAATCCAATTCTTGAAGTTCAGGGCTTGGGTATTTTTCATTTGGTAATAATTGATCAAAGTATAGTATATCCTTAATTGATACATTATTTAAATAGGTTTCATAACTATTAGCCTCAGCTAGTTTTACACTCAAATCATGTAAGTTATAGATCATTGTTGCTGATAATCTTACAACATCATCATAGTGAAGATTTCCAACTCCGTTTAAATGTAAATCAAATTGTTTAACTTGATTCAAAATTTCAGGAGATACTACTTCTTTTTTAGATAATTTGTATAATCCATAGTAAAGTTCAAATAGTGATAAACATTTCTGTTTAAGTATTTCAATGTAATTTGTATAATATTTGAAAATAATAGGCTTAAACATATATTTTTCAGCTTTAGTTAATAAATCAAGTTGCTCTATTTCCTCTTTGGAATCAAGCGTGCTGGTAAAATATTCGTTATTTGCTTGTGATATAGCATATTGTTTTAACTCTGGGTGTTCTTCACACATCTTCTTATGCAACTGTTTTTCAATATCTTTAATTGTAAGTGTAATTTTAGCGTTTTTAACTAACTCATGAACTTCTTCGAATGACATGTTTAACTCTAAACAATCTTCAACGATTGTTTTAATTATTATGGGATCAATATAGTGTCCGTTTTCAGTGGATTTAAGATATTTTAGATCAACATAATCGTTTAAATCAATTTTCTTCATTATTAACCTCCTTGGTATACTATAACATATTTATATATTTTAAGACAACAAATAAGTTACTATTAAATACTCCTTTAATCGTCAATATTATTCAGAGTTCGATTAATTTTTTTTCATCATATATTTTTGTTGTTTTTTGGTGTAAGGAAGATACTGTGGGTTATCACAAAATTCATCTAGACGTTGGATTTCTAGAGTAGGGTATGGTGATAGACCGTTATTGCATAAATCCTTTTCCGTAAAGTTATAACAAATATAAGAATCAGTATTTTGTGCCTGCGATAATTTTTCTATTAAGTCATTAATATTATATACCATTGTTGAGGCCAGTCTTATAACATCTTCATCGTAGAGATTTCTTTCATTATTGAAATGAAAATCGAAACGATTAATTTGTTCAATGATATCTCTTTTTACTTTTTCACCTCTAGATATTTCGTATAAGCTGTTGTATAGTTTGAATAACGATAAACATTTTTCTTTTAATGTAGCAATATAAGTTTGATAATACTTAAATAGTTCTGAATTAAATAAATATTTTTTTAATTCTTGTTGTAATATAAGGTAATGTAGTTTTGTTTCATAGTTGATTCTATTAGTTAAGTCATCAATAACATGCTGTAGTTTTTGGTAATATTTGAATGCTTCTTCAAGACCAGGACGTTCAATGTTCATCTTTTGTTTCAATTGCTGTTCAAGCTCTTTGCTAGTAGTTGTAATTTGTGATGTTTTGACTAATTCATATATATCTTTAAAGGAAATATTTAGTTCTAAACAATCAGCAACAATTACTTCAATTATACTAGGGTCAAGATAATGATTATCTTCTTTGTCATTGTCCTCATCTAATTTAACATAATTTTTTAATATTATTTCTTTCATTAATTATTCTCCTTTCCTTTAAATACTATAGCATACTTGCATTGTTAGTTCAATGATTGTATAGTGATGATGGTGATGTTCAATGGGTATTAATGAAGAATTAAAAAAGTATATTGAAAGGTATATTTTACCAAGTTATGAAAAGAATGATTTAGGTCATAATCTAGATCATATTAAATATGTTATTGAAAGAAGTATGAAGTTTGCTAGCCGTGTCCCTGATATTAATTATGATATGGTGTACACAGTTGCAGCATATCATGATATTGGTCATTATGTGGATGCCAAAAATCATGAAAAAATATCAAGTGAGATGTTATTAGCCGATAAACAATTACGGAATTTTTTTACAGAGGAACAAATAGAAACAATGGCTGAAGCAGTATATGATCATCGGGCATCTTTAGAATATGAACCACGAAATATCTATGGTAAGATTGTTTCGACAGCTATACAAGTATGGATGTTCCTTTAAAAAGAACTTATGCTTATCGTTTGGTACATGATGTAGGTAAGAAGTTGGATAGTATCATTGAAGAATCAAGGCAACATCTCATCAGAAAGTTTGGACGAAATGGGTATGCTAATGATAAAGTTTATTTTGAAGATGAAGAATATAATGTTTATTTAGATGGTATTGGAAAATTAACTGAAGATAAGGATGAATTTACGATTCAATTCATTAAAGTAAATAAGATCGTGGATTATAAGATATTATTTGATGCCGTCAAAAGTAAATATCCTAATTGGTCATTAAAAGAATTGATTCAATACATCTATGATATTGTAAAGGGCTACATAGCTGATCCATATTTTATGGTTCAAAATAAAATATTACAAGAAAATGGCATTGATGAAAGCGAATTAATTGATAAGACACTGGTTAAAAATTAAAAAACGTGGTTTGTCACGTTTAGTTGTTTCAAAGAAAGTTTATTAGACTTTCTTTTTTTACCGCACCAATAGTTATTTAATTTTTTTGGTTTTTATTTTGACATGTTTTGAATCATTAGAATTTTGGAATGTTATTGATTCTAATGAATTGTTAGGACATCTAGTTGAAGGTAAAAAAGGTATTTTTTCATTGCTTTGATCAGCTTTTAAAAGCGTATTAAGTTTTTGCTTTTCACCTTCTAATTGTATTACAATAGAACATGTATCATCTATAAGATTTTCTAGATCAAGGTTAAGGCTTTCGGCATTACTATTTTTTACTTTTCCTTTTGAATAACTATGTTTTTTATTTTCGTTTAAATGAGCTATTTTTAGTTGTTCATTAAGACTTTTGAAAGCATTAGTATAATCTTTGGATTTTTTTAATGAATAGATACTGCAAGACAAGATACCAATGGTTAGTGGAATAGCCACGTTTAGAGTGTTTAGTTGAATATTGCCACCTAAGTTTCTTAGGGCAATAAGAGGGGTATCATAGGCCATCATAGCGGCAGCTCCTCCAAATGCAGTAAAGATAATAGATTCAATTAACATTTGAAATTTATTTTTTATTTTTCCAAACTTTTCTTTTAAAACTTTTTTAGTTGTTGTCACATCCAGATCCTTTTTCCTTTGCTCTAGAAGGTCACGTGACTTTTCATAATTTCTTTTTATTTCTTCTTTAGAACGATGATCTTTTTCAATTATATTATATTCATTAGATAAAGTGTTAAGTAGATTTTGCCTTTCATCTAAGCCGTCACAGGCTTTTTCTAATATCTTATTAATATTTTTTAATTTTTCTTTTTCAATTTCATATTTGGTACATTCTTCAATTAAATCTTTTTTAGATCTTGCTTTAGAAAAATTTTGTAAGCCTTCTTTGTATTTATGTTTCTTCATCCATACTGTTTCTCCAACTAAACCTATTATCGCAGGAATACCAATTGATAAAGGTGATATTAAAAAAGAAGGAATTAGACCACTGGTGATCATTAGTGGTACCGAAATAGCCATAGCTACCCACGGTATTAAAGAGATACTGACTACACTAATCAATTTCGTTTCAAAATTATTTGCTTTAATGATCTGGATCTTTTCGTTTAATTCATCTATTTTTATACAATTTTCATTGTATTGTTCTTTTAATATATCTTCTGTTTGTTTTACGTTAATCATAATATTTAAACCTCCATCAGTAATTTTATATTATACCATAATATTTGTTTAATAGCACTTTTTTAATTTTACACCTGTGTTTTAATTATCAATATGATAGAACGATGAGCTTGTTGGATTTAGTAATTTATAGTATAATTTTAGGAGGTGTGGTGTAATGATAAGAAATATTAGGTGATTAAATGAGATGGAAGATTGGAGATATAGAAATAAAAAATCAAGTTGTTTTAGCGCCTATGGCTGGAATATCCGATCCTGCCTATATAAAGATATGTGAAGATATGGGGGTTGGACTAGCTTTTACAGAGTTGATAAGTGCTGAAGCAATCGTAAGAAATAATCAGAAAACATTTGATATGTTAAAAGGTATAAATGAATTGTCCGTGCCAACAGGAATTCAATTGTTTGGCTCTAGTGCAAGTACAATGGCTAAAGCAGCCAAAGTGTTAACTGATTTGTATGAAGTGAAATTAATTGATATTAATATGGGGTGTCCAGTCCCTAAAGTAGCGTTAAGATCGGGAGCGGGGAGCGCTTTATTAAAGGATCCTGATAAGGTGTATGATATAGTCAAAAAGGTAGTTGATAGTGTTGATGTCCCTGTAACAGTTAAAATACGTAGTGGTTGGGACGAACAAACTATTAATGCTATACAGATAGCTAAAAAAATAGAATTAGCTGGTGCTAGTGCTATAACTGTTCATGCTAGAACACGTAGTCAGGGTTATAGTGGATTAGCTAATTGGGATATTATTCGTGCTGTTAAAGATGTTGTATCAATTCCGGTTATTGGTAATGGTGATATTAGAAGTTGCTACGATGCGAAAAGAATGATTGATGAAACAGGTTGTGATGCGATTATGATTGGTCGAGGACTTTTAGGTAACCCATGGCTTATTAAGGAATGCGTTGATTATTTGGAAAATGCTATATTACCGAAAAAGATAGATGTCTTAACAAGAATAGATATGATTAAGAAACATTTAATTAATTTATTAGAAACTAAGCCTTATAAGGTAGCTATGTTGCAAATAAGAACTCATGCTAGTTATTATGTTAAAGGAATACCAAAAGGTAGGGAATTGAAGTTGGCAATATTCAATACAAAAACAAAAGAAGAATTAGTTGATGTTTTAAATCGATATTTGGAGGAATATAATGCGTATTAAAAGATTTAGAGCTTTTTTAATCGACTTTATTATTATTACTGTTTTATATTATGCTATTCATCTTATTATAAAACCTACAGCTGAGATGAAACAACTGCAAATAAAAGAAAATGATATTATTGAACAGTATACATCAGGACAAATTAGATTTGATGATTATTTTAAAGGCTATAGTGATGTTGTTTATCGAATTGATAAAGGGTCACTTGGGGCTAACTTGACTTATTTGATTATTGTAATTATTTATTTCGTCATTGTTCCTTTTTTATGGAAAGGAAGAACTTTAGGTAGTTTTATGAATGGCATTCAAGTAGAGCGATTTGATAAAGGTTCGATATCGATTATTCAATTGTTTATTCGTAATTTGGTTGTTGTGGGATTGGGCTATTTAATTATACGAAATATCGGTGTTTTAATTATACCAAGTAAATATTATTTTTTAATTGTTTCGATTGTTGGCATTTTACAAATTGTTTTAGCTATTTTTTCGGCTAATATGATTTTGTTTACTAAAGAAAAAAGGGGTATTCAAGATTTAATAAGTAATACTGAGATGACTAAAATTATTAGAAAAAGGAAAAAGATAAAAAACTAAATAAAAGTAAATTATACTAGTATTTATTTAGTTTTTTTGATATTATATAATAGAAAAAATGTATAAAAAAGGAAGTGAAGAAAATGCGTGAATTCACGGAACAAGAATTGGTTAGAAGAGAAAAAGCTAATAGTATTAGTGATATGGGTATAGATCCGTTTGGTCATCGATTTGATCGAACTCATACATCCGGTGATATTTTAAAGCAATATGAAGGCATGACTAATGAACAGTTAGAACAGATGAACGTGCAAGTTAAAGTAGCAGGAAGAATTATGACTAAGCGTGGTAAGGGTAAGGCTGGTTTCATGCATATTCAAGATCGCGATGGTAAAGTACAAATATATGTTAAATTAGATAATGTTGGTGAAGAAAATTACGAGTTTTTTAAAAAAGCTGATCTTGGTGATATTGTTGGTATTGAAGGTGTATTATTTGTCACCCATACAGGGGAATTGTCAGTTAAGGCTAATAAATATGTTCATTTAGTAAAAGCTTTACGTCCGTTACCAGAAAAATTTCATGGTCTTACAGATATCGAGGAAAGATACCGTCGACGTTATGTTGATTTAATTATGAATGATGATTCAAAACGTGTGGCTTTTTTAAGGCCTAAAATCATTCGTTGCATACAAAAATTTATGGATAATCGTGGATTTGTCGAGGTTGAAACACCTGTTTTAACCACTCTTTTAACGGGAGCATCAGCTCGTCCCTTTGTAACCCATCATAATACACAGGATTTAGATATGTATTTGCGTATTGCTTTAGAATTACCACTTAAAAGATTATTAGTTGGTGGTATGGAAGCCGTTTATGAAATTGGTCGTACATTTCGTAATGAAGGTATGGATACTAAACACAATCCAGAATTTACTTTAATGGAGGCATATCTTGCTTATTCTGATTTAGAGGGGATGATGGAACAGACAGAAGCTATGTTTCAAGAAATTGCTATGGCCGTTTTTGGTAAAATGACATACAAATGGTGTGGTAATGAAATAGATTTGACTGGACCTTGGCGTAGAGTTAGTATGGTAGATGCTATTAAAGAGGTTACTGGCATTGACTTTAAAAAAGAAATGACCTTAGAAGAAGCCACTTCTTTAGCTCGAGAACATCACATTGAAGTTGAAGAACATTTCAAAGTTGGACATATTATAAATGCTTTCTTTGAAAAATACGTAGAGGAAACTTTGATTCAGCCAACTTTCTTATATGGTCATCCAGTTGAAATATCACCACTTACAAAAAATAGTGATGATCCTCGTTTTGTTGAACGTTTTGAATTATTTATTGGTGGAAAAGAATTCGCTAATGCATATACCGAATTAAACAATCCTATTGTTCAGCTTGAACGATTTGAAGAGCAACTTAAAGAAAGAAATTTGGGTAATGATGAAGCTAATGATATTGATATGGATTTTATTGAAGCTTTAGAATATGGTATGCCACCTGCTGGGGGAATTGGTTATGGTATTGATCGTTTGTGTATGCTATTTTTAGAACAAGATTCTATTCGGGACGTTATACTATTCCCAACGATGAAAGAAAAAAATTAATGTTAAAGAACAATCAAGTGCTTAGAATTGTTTGTTATTTTGTGTTTATGAAATAATTGTTGGTTTTGATGAAGATGTTACTTTCATTTGTGATGATTATGAAAGTGTTTAGTTTAAATGTCTTGATATACGAGAGTAAAAAATGGAGTTATTTTTAGAATAAGAGGCAGATATGATATTATATGTTGTAAGACATGGCAAAACAATTTGGAATTTTGAACATCGTTGTCAAGGTATTAGTGATATACCTTTGTCACAAGAAGGCATCGATGAAGCATATGCATTGCAACCATTAATTGCTAGTTTAGAGATCGATGTTGTTATTTCATCGCCATTATCACGGGCTAGAAAAACAGCTGAAATTTTAGTTAATAAACAACTACCCATTAATACTGATGATCGTATTATAGAGCGTGATTGGGGAATGAATGAAGGAATGCAAATTGATATGTTAGATCAAATTGATTGTTGGGATGTCATTTTAAATACTAATGTTCAAAATATTGAACGCGTTCAAGATCTTATGAAAAGAGTATCTGAATTTATTGAAGATATAAAAGTTCGATATAGTGATCAAAGGGTACTTGTTGTAACCCATAGTGCAGTTTTAAGAGCAATTCATTATCTTTTAGGACAAATCCCTGAAGATGGAAATTTAGCGCGAATCAATATTCCTAATTTAAGGGTTATTGAATATGAAATAAAATAGAAAGAAGGAAAAAAATGAAAATATTATCTGTTAATGCAGGAAGTTCATCTTTAAAATTTACAGCTTATGAAATGCCAGAGGAGAAAGTGTTAATTTCTGGATATGTTGAAAAGATAGGGCTAGAAGATAGCTTTTATACTTTAAAATTAAATGGTGAGAAAATTAAGAAAAGTGTTTTAATCAATAACCACAAAGAGGCGGTTGATAAAGTTATTGAAGAATTATTAGCCTATAACATTATTAATGATTTAAGTGAGATCAAGGCAGTAGGACATCGTATTGTTCATGGAGGGGATAAATATGCTAATTCTGTGGTGATCGATGATGATGTTATTAAAACAGTTGAAGAAATTTCGTCTTTAGCCCCTTTACATAATCCTGCTAATTTAATTGGAGTTAGAGCTTGTATGGAAAGTTTTAAGGAGGCTAAACATGTAGCAATTTTTGATACAGCTTTTCATCAAACAATGCCACCTATCAATTATTTATATCCTGTTCCATATAATTGGTATAAAGACTATAAAATTCGTAAATATGGTTTTCATGGAACTAGTCATAAATATATAACTAATTATATGCAACAAAAACTTGATAAGAAAGATATTAACCTTATTATTTGTCATATAGGTAGTGGGGGAAGTATAACAGCTGTAAAAAATGGTGAGTCTTTTGATACAACAATGGGATTTAGTCCTAATGCTGGTATTATGATGGGTACTCGTTGTGGAGACATTGACTATTCTTTAATTTTTTACATGATGGAAAAAGCTAATATGAATAAAGAAGAAATTGATACTTATCTAAATAAAAAGAGTGGGTTATTAGGAATTACAGAAAAGTACTCTGATCACCGTGATGTCGAAGATGCTATGAATAAAGGTGATGAGTTAGCTAAGTTAGCTAACGATATGTACATAGACAGAATTGTTAACTATATAGCTCAATATTATGTGAAATTAAATGGTCAAGTGGATGCTGTCATCTTTACAGCTGGTTTGGGTGAAAACGCTAGAGAATTTAGAGCAGAAATAGTAAATAAATTAAGTTGTCTTGGCTTTGGATTAGATAATGAAGTAAATATGCAAATAGCTGGATATAAAGATCAACATGAAGGAATTATTTCGTCTACTTCATCAGTAGTGCCAATTTACGTAGTTCCAACTGATGAAGAAGTTATGATTGCACGTGATGCCTATAGTTATATGCAATAATCGGGTAAGCTAATTACTCGATTTTTTGTATAATAAATTTACTTAATTTACATTATAAATTAGCTATAGTATAATTATAAAAACAGGTGATTATATGAAGGTAATGAGTATTAACTGTCAAAATAATCCTATAAACCGTTCAGGAGGCGCCTCTAAAGACGGAGAAGACTATTGTTTAATGCTAGCTAACCATATTATGGATAATGAATATGATTTTATTGGTACACAAGAAATGTCTAGAACGTTTACCAATCATTTACAAAAATATTTAATTGATTATCAATTCTCTGGTAAATATCGAAACAAATTATCCTTTGTAAAAAAACTATTTCCATCAATAAATGGTTTAATTGAAAATAATAATATTATTTTAAAAGGACAAATCATTAAAGAAAAAACATTTAATTTACCTTGGTTTCCTTATTCTTTAAAAGAACTTAGATATGCTTTAAAAAGAAGATCACTCATACGAAGAATAGCTAGTACGGCTTTAGTTGATACTGCTGAATTAGGTAAGATATATATACTTAATACACATTTAGATTATGCTTTAGAAAGCATTCAGAAAAGACAGTTAGAAAAAATTTATCGTTATCTAGAGAAGATAATACCTAAATATCCTGTCATTATTACAGGTGATTTTAATATGGAAACAAGTGATAAACATTTTATGTTATTTATCGAAGACTTAAAACAGATTGGAATTAAACGTATTCCTATTGATGATAAAACTAATGCCTCTAAGCACCGTGAAAAGTCAGCTATTGATCATATTTTTATTTCATCTTGTTTTAAGGTGATTAATAGTGGAATTGTTCATGATGATAATATTCGTAATGTAACTGATCACTTGGCCTTGTATGTAGAGTTTAAAAAGTAGAATTATTAATAAAAATATGATAAAATGAGTTTGTAGAAAGGGTGATATAATGCGTGTATATCGCCAAATATATCGTAAGATAAAACAATATAATGATATTGTTATTGCCCATCACATTGGACCCGATCCAGACGCTTTAGGTAGTGCTTTTGGCCTAAAAAATATAATAAAATCTACCTTCCCTAAAAAAAATGTATATGTTGTAGGCAGTAGTGCTTCTAAATTTAAGTATTTAGGTATTCCAGATAAAGTTGATGAAGTCTTATTTTCAAAATGTTTACTAATTGTTTTAGATACACCGGATTTGAAAAGGATTGATGGTGTTAATCCAGAACAATTTAAAGAGGTTGTAAAAATTGATCACCATCCATTTATTGAAAAATTTGGAGATATAGAATTTATTGATGCCTCAGCTTCAAGTGCCTCTCAACTAGTTATGGAGTTAGTTGAACACACTAGACTAAAGTTTTCGAAAATTGGTGCTATGTGTCTGTTTACTGGTTTAATTGCTGATACAGATCGTTTCTTATACGATTATACAACACCTAAGACATTTGACTTAGTATCTGCCATGTTAAAAAAAACTAATTTAAAATTTACAAAACTCTATTTGCCACTATATTTAAGACCTCTTAAAGATATTAGGTTTAAAGCTTATATTATGAGCAATATGGTTGTGACAGAAAATGGACTTGCTTATATTAAAATAACCGATGATATATTGGAACAATATGAAGTTGATGCAGCTACAGCAGGTAATTTAATCAATGACTTTAATTACATTAATGAAATTATTGTGTGGGCATTCTTTTCTAGCGATAAAATAAATAACAATATTAGAGGTTCTATAAGGTCTAGAGGACCTATTATTAATGAAATTTTAATGCCATATGGTGGTGGTGGTCATGCCCTTGCCGCTGGAGTTAGGACTTTATCGTTTGATATCGCTGACGAAATAATTGAAAAATTGGATAAAATATGTGAACAATATCAGGTAAATATAAATGATAATAAAGTAGATAATATGATAAAAGAGGTAACACATGAATAAATTATCACAAGAGGTATTAGAAAACTACCAAGTAAGAAAAACTAAAAAGCAAAAGCAAAGATTTATTAATTTATTAAAAGAAAGACTAAGTAATGTTACAGTGGAAGAAGGAGGAATGTTACATAATCGTAACATTGTGGTTGGAAGTGTTAAGAAGGCTAAGGTCATTATAGGGGCACACTATGATACAGCAGCTGTTCTGTTATTACCTAATTTTGTAATGCCTAAAAATATTTTGATTTCTATTTTATATAGTATTATTTTAGTTGTTGCTCTAAGTTTACCATATATATTTGTAACAGGGATATTATGCCTGTTATTAAAAAATATTTTTGACAATGTAGATATAATTGTAACGATATTAGAAATATTATACTTTGTTTATTTAATAGGGATTGTATGCATTGGTATACCTAACAAACATACGGCTAATGATAACACATCAGGTGTTATTACTTTAATTGAATTAATTAATGATTTACCTCCTGAACTAAAAGATAAAGTGGCTTTCGTTTTCTTTGATAATGAGGAAAATGGCTTATTTGGTTCTGGCTTTTTTGCCAAAAAACACAAAGCTGAATTAAAAAATAAATTAGTTATCAACATTGATTGTGTATCAGATGGCAATCATTTTATGCTTGTTGAAAGCAAATTAGCTGAAGAAAAGTACCATCAACAAGTTATGCACACTTTTAAGGGCACGGGTAACAAAGTTATCCACATTGAAAGAGCATCAAAAACGTACTATCCATCAGATCAACTAAACTTTTCCACATCGCTCGCTATTACTGCTTTAAATAAAAATAAGTTGGGCTTATACTTGAGCCGTATTCACACTCAACGTGATATTATTTTTAATAAAAGTAATATTGATTATTTAAGAACCACTTTAGTTGATTTTATTAGCGAATTATAACAAATTTGCAATATGTGTAGCTTATAACAATAGAAATATTTATTATGTAATTTTATTACCAAAAAATTATTTTGAAAACTTTATCCAAGAGTGATAGAGTTTTTTGATATAATTTTCATTAAAAAATAAGCTAAAAGTTGAAAGATAATAAGAAGGCCTGAAGTAAATTACTTCAGGCCTTCGGAGTGTAGACAAACCCCTAGAATTTTTCTAGAGGTTTTCTTATACAAATTTTAACAATTGAAATTTAATAACATTTTTCACCATTTTCATTAAGAAAAATTAAACTTCTAACTTTATATAATCAAATCCAATGATACTTTATTTTGTTCCTGTATGACCAAATCCACCACCACGATTTTTTCCCAATTCTAATATTTGACCGTGTTCGCATTGGATAGTTTTCATCTTTTTTATTTCACATAATACGATTTGTGCTATTCTATCACCTTTATTAATTTTATATATGCCAGCTTTGTTTCCTTTTTCATTAATGGAATAAATAGGCCAGTCAGTAATATTATGGTAAATTTCATATAAATTCCTTGTATCAGAAGTATTTGTAACTATAATGCCTATTTCGTCTCGATAACCACTATCTATAGTACCTGGTGAATTTGCAATTCTTAATGGTGTTTTTAATGAGAGCCCACTTCTAGGTCTAACTTGAATTTCATAGCCTTCTGGAATAGCTGTTTTTAAACCAGTAGGAACAAGTTTTGTCTCACTAGGATAAATTATTATATCTTCAGCTGCTCTTATATCCATACCTGCATCACCATCATTAGCGTAAGTTGGCAATTGAATTCCTTCTCTACATATTTCAACATAAACATCTACTGCTTTGTTTAATTCTTTCTTTAATTCTTCTAAAATTTCTTTTTTTTCCTCTATACTTAATGCCATAAAAACCTCCCATACGCATTATACCATAATAGAAAATTTTATGTCAAGTAACCCTAGTTTATTTTGGATTATATAACCCTAGTTTATTTTTGATTATATAAAGCGTTCTTACTTCTTCATTATACACCTTTTTATAAAAAAAGAGAGAGTATTGGACTTTGTCAACACTCTGGAGGCCTGAAGTAATTTACTTAAAGCCCACAGGTTGCTTTGTAAAATAAGGTGTTTATATATTTACAATATTGAAAAACTTTGAT
>CANQMF010000004.1 GCA_947624915.1 uncultured Bacilli bacterium | reverse complement strand
AAGAGCAAGCAATACTTGATAATATACAAAGTGCATACGTCACTTCTAAAAATGGTATAAATTTTTCTGCTCAATCTTCAACAACAAATGGACAAGGTATTTATACAGTTGCTAGTACAGCAAGTGATGAGTATCCTATTTATTATTTTAGAGGAAATGTTAATAACAATAATGTATTATTTGCAAATTTTTGTTGGAAAATGGTGAGAACAACTAATACTGGTGGGATCAAGTTAATTTATAACGGTAAACCTAAAGAGCAGGATGGAAAAAAGATTTGTACCAATACTACCAGTAAGACAAGGGCTTCTAGCGAAAACTTTAATCAATATGGTGATGCTATATCCCTTGTAGGCTATAAGTATGGCGATACGTATGGAATACAGTATGAACATGCTAAAACTATTAAAGTTTTGAGTTCATTAATGTTAGGGGAAAGTGATCAAAGCTATTTTGCTAAGACAATAAGTTATGCTGATGGTACATATACTTTAGGTGACGATGGATACCAACCACACTATGGAAACGAATATAGTAGATTAAAAGGCTATTACACTTGTGGTGGTGGAACCAAATGTACGACTGCTTATTATGCTGTAGGCACTAGTAGTGTTTATGTATATGGTTTTCAACTGGAAAATGGTAATTTGCCTTCAAATGTAGATACGATAATTGTTTTAGGTAAAAACATTATTGATAATAATGATGATACTTTTAGTTTAACTGATAGCGTTGCGATAAAAAGAAGTGACTGGTATTCCAATTATAAACAGTATGATGGTTATTATGTGTGTAGTGATGACTTAAGTTCCAATACTTGCAATTTAGATAATGTTTTTCAAATTTCTTATGTAAAGCAATATAACTTCTCAGGATATAACCGTTTCGCTTATGGTAAATCTGTCAAATATGATAAGGATACTAGAATGTATTCATTAATTGATAAAGAATATATCTTTTCCCCTTCAAAGGTTCCTGAAATTTGGCCGTCATATCATTATACTTGCTTTCAAAATAGTGATACTTGTGAAAATGTTAGATATATATTCTCCCCTGGAGGGGAGTATATACGACATATTATGTTGAATGGTAGTAAAAATATTGAAGATGTGTTGAATAATTCACTTAAAAATATGTATGATTCAACCATTAAATCATATATTGAGAATGAGTGGTATAATAATATAGAACAGTATGATAATTATCTAGAAGATACAGTATGGTGTAATGATCGTGGCCATGAATATGGGTATACAAATAGTTTATGGAATCCAAATGGTGGGAGTGGGCAAATAAATTTTAATACATATTATCGAAAACAAAATGGAATACCAAGTCTTGATTGCTCTGACAAAGACTCTTTGACGGTAAGTAATGGTGGCGTTAATAAAAAAGTTGGGTTAATAACAGTTGATGAGATAATATATGCCGGTGGGACTACTACTGATAATAAGGATTATTATTTGTATACAGGTAGTAGTTATTGGACAATGTCACCAGATCATAGCTCAACGATCACACCCGAAGTTATTTTAGTAGATGGTAATGGCAAGATAGATAATGATATGGTATCGCGTAGTGAAGGAGTGAGACCTGTTATTTCTCTAAATCATAGTGTTACATACGGTGAAGGTACAGGTGATCCTCTAGATCCTTTCATTGTAAATGCATGGTGAATATTTATGACTTTAATATCTATAAAAAAAACTTATCAAAAATCTGTGTTATAGTGGCTGACTGAACGGTGGTTTTGTTAAGTAAGTTTTTATAATGATTAGAGAGTATAAGAATTATATTATTCAATTAAATCCTGTGACCTTTTGGCACAGGATTTAATTATGTAGTTTTCGTATTGCTAAAGAGATAAATTATTTATTTTTATTGTTATCTATAGCTATTTTAAGTAATTATTGGTATCATATAGATAGTTGATTTATATAATTAAGTGGGTGGTTACATGTTTGTATTGGTCGTTGTCATCTTATTTGTTTTTGTTGGCTTATTAGGATTTTATACATATAAATTTTGTAATCGTTTTTTATCCCTTTTTGACTTTAAGAAACGCCCTAAAGTTATAGTTTCACTTGTTGTGAGCTGCCTTGCCATTATTATTAGTTCGAATATGTTTCGCAGTGGTGCGATGATTGTTATACATTGGTTTATTTTCAGTTTATTAGTGGATTTACTTTTTTATATTATTAAAAGGAAAACACATAATGAGTATGTACGGTTAAAAAATAGTGGTGTTATACCAGTCGTTTTAACAATTATAGTAATGCTTTATGCCCATTATAATATGGTGCATGTTGTTCGGACTAATTATACAGTTAACACTGATAAAGAGTTAAGTCAAAATTATAAAGTTTTGTTAATTACAGACTTACATTTTGGGACAACGATGGATATTAAAAAACTTGCTAATGTTGTTAATAAGATTAATAAGAATGTTTATGATTTTGCCATTCTTGGGGGCGATATAGTTGATGAAAATACAACTAAACAACAGATGGCTGATTGTTTTAAATTGTTAAGTCATATTAATACTAGATATGGAATGTATTTTACATATGGTAATCATGATAAACAAACTTATACTAAGGAAAAGGCTTATAGCGAAGAGGAATTAGCTAGTAATATAACACAGCATGATATTAAGATTTTAAAAGATGACGTTGTAAGTGTTAATAATGAAATTATCGTCTTTGGCCGTGATGATGTTAGTATGAATGATAAAAGATTAGATACAAAAGAGGTTACTGCTGCTTTTGATAAAGATAAATTTTGGCTAGTTATAGATCATCAGCCTTTAGACATATCATATAATGCTAAATTGGGGGTTGATTTACAAGTTTCGGGGCATACACATGCTGGTCAAATGTTTCCTTTGAATCAATTTATTGAAATGTTTATTAATGAAGTATCATTCGGTCACGAAACACGAGGTGATTATGACGTTGTTGTATCATCTGGTATGGGTGGATGGGGGTTCCCGCTTAGGACTAGTGCTCATTCGGAGTTTGTAGTTATTGATATAAAAAGTAATTGATACCAAAATTGGTATCTTTTTTTGAATAAGAACGGAAAAATGGTGTCATAACGAAGTGAAGGGAGAACTATTATGGCACGACATAAGGTAGAAATTTGTGGAATTAATACATCAACATTAAAAGTTTTAACTAATGATGAAATGGAGATATTATTTAAACGTTATAAAGAAGGCGATTTAATAGCTAAGGAGAATCTTGTAAATGGTAATTTAAAATTAGTTTTAAGTATTTTAAAGAAATATACTAATCGTTCTGAAAATATGGATGATTTATTTCAAATTGGTTGTATTGGTTTAATTAAAGCTATTAATAACTTTGATTTAAGTCATGAGGTAAAATTTTCGACTTATGCAGTTCCAATGATACTTGGGGAAGTAAAAAGGTATTTAAGAGATAATAATAGTGTTAGGATAGCTCGTAGTATTAAGGATACCGCGTATCGTATTTCTAAAGAAAGGGAGAGATTAAGTGCACAATTAGGTAAGGAGCCATCAGTTAAAACATTGTGTGAGAATTTAAATATTAGTGAGTATGAGTTATTTTTAGCTGAAAATTCACTTAAGGAGAGTATAAGTATGTCAGAACCAATCTTTAATGATGGTGGAGATGTTATTTATTTGTCTGATCAGTTAGAGGATAAAAGTAATAATGCTTATACCATTGAAGAGCGGTTAAGTGTGAAAGATGCTTTTAGTAGGCTTAAAGATAAGGAAAAATATATTTTAAATTCTAGATATATTTATGGCAAGACCCAAATGGAATTGAGCGAAGAGTTGGGTATTAGTCAAGCACAGATATCGCGTTTAGAGAAAAGTGGCATTGACAATATAAAGAAAATGATTTTATAAAGGGATTGTTTTTGATTAGTTTTTTATGTTATACTTATTTATATCAAGAATAGGAGGTATTACATGGAACAGTGGAATGGTTTTAAAGGGGAAAAGTGGAAAAATAATATTGATGTATTTGATTTTATAAAAGAAAATTATACTGAGTATACCGGTGATGATTCTTTTTTGGTTGGCCCGACAGATAAAACTAAAAGGGTATGGAATATTTGTTCTTCTAAAGCTAAGATTGAGTTAGAAAAGGGCGTTTATGATATAGAGACTAATATTGTATCAGGGATAAATAATTTTAAACCTGGGTATATATCTAAAGATGATGAAGTTATTGTAGGACTTCAAACTGATGAGTTGTTTAAACGTATTGTTAATCCTTATGGTGGTATGCGTATGGTTAAACAGGCACTTGCAGCTTATGGGTATGAGTTAAATCCTGAGATTGAGAAACATTTTAATGCTTATCGTAGAACACATAATGATGGAGTGTTTTCAGCTTATACAACTGATATTAAAGCATGTCGCCATTCAGGCTTGCTAACAGGACTTCCTGATGCTTATGGTAGAGGACGTATTATTGGTGATTATCGTCGCGTTGCTTTATATGGTATAAATTATTTAATTCAAGAGAAGCAAAAAGATTTATTGGAACTAGAAAAGCGAGAAATAACGGAAGATATAATACGATTACGTGAAGAAGTTTCATTACAGATTCAAGCTTTAAAGGATATTCTAGCTATGGCATCTAGTTATGGATTTGATATTAGTTTACCAGCTAAGGATGCTAGGGAAGCTATGCAATGGTTATATTTTGGCTATTTAGCTGCCATTAAGGAAAATAATGGTGCCGCTATGAGTTTGGGTAGAACTTCTACTTTCTTGGATATATATATTGAAAGAGATTTAAAGAAGGGAATTTTGACGGAGGAGTTAGCTCAAGAGTTAGTTGATCAGTTTGTAATTAAATTACGTGTTGCTCGTCATTTAAGAACACCAGATTATAATGAGTTATTTGCTGGTGACCCCACTTGGGTTACTGAGTCAATTGGTGGTATGTTAGACGGACAAAGATCGTTAGTTACTAAGAATAGTTTCCGTTTTTTACATACTTTAATTAATTTAGATTCTTCGCCAGAACCTAATTTGACTATTTTATGGTCACCGCATCTTCCAGATAATTTTAAAAAGTATTGTGCTAAAATATCAGTTAAAACAGATTCAATTCAATATGAAAATGATGAAATAATGCGACCTATTCATGGTAGTGATTATGCGATTGCTTGTTGTGTATCAGCTATGACGGTTGGTAAGCAAATGCAATTCTTTGGAGCTCGTTGTAATTTGGCTAAAGCATTGTTATACTCTATTAATGGTGGCTATGATGAAATGAGTGGAGATTTAGTTATTTCTGGTTTTGATAAAATGACTGATGCAGTTTTAGATTATGATAAGGTTATGGCTTCATATGATCGTATGCTGGATGTTGTGGCCAAAATATATGTTGACGCTATGAATATAATTCATTATATGCACGATAAATATGCTTACGAAGCTGGTCAACTAGCTTTACATGACACTGACCCTGAGAAATTAATGGCTTTTGGGGTAGCGGGACTTTCAGTAGTTATTGATTCATTATCGGCTATTAAATATGCCAAAGTTAGGCCGATTCGTAATGGTAAAGGTATTACGACTGATTTTAAGATTGAGGGAGAATTTCCTCAGTTTGGTAATGATGATGATCGTGTTGATAGTATTGGGGTTGACTTAGTAAAACGTTTTTATAGTAAATTATGCAAGCATCCTCTATATAAAGGGGCTAAACATACTTTATCTGTTCTTACGATCACTTCCAATGTAGTGTATGGTAAAAAAACAGGGGCTACGCCGGATGGCCGAAAAGCAGGGGTTGCTTTTGCACCGGGTGCTAATCCAATGCATGGCCGTGATAAAAGTGGTGCTATAGCATCTTTAAATAGTGTAGCCAAAATACCATATTGTAATGTATGTGAGGATGGTATTTCTAATACTTTCTCAATTGTGCCTAATACTTTAGGTGCTGATGAAGAGACAAGATATGATAATTTAGTTCATATTATGGATGGTTATTTTTCAAAAGGAGCGCAACACCTTAATGTTAATGTATTAAATCGTGACACATTAGTTGATGCTATGAATAATCCTGATAAATATCCAACTTTAACAATTAGAATATCTGGATACGCTGTTCGTTTTAATCGCTTAAGTAAAGAGCAACAGTTAGAAGTTATTAATCGGACATTCCATGGAACAATATAATGGTTGGATATATTGATTCAATTGAAACAATGGGTTTAGTAGATGGACCTGGTATTAGGATGGTTGTTTTTATGCAGGGATGCAAATTAAGATGTTTGTTCTGTCATAATCCAGAAACATGGACTTTAGCCAATTCTAATACAATAACTAGTGATGAGATTGTTGAAAAGCTAGTTAATAATATGGGCTATTATACTAACGGTGGAATAACTTTTAGTGGTGGAGAGCCATTAATACAAGTTGATTTTTTGATCGATTGTTTAAAGAAGATAAATAAATTAGGCATTCATACGGCTATTGATACAGCTGGTGTGGGTGTTGGAAAGTATGATGAAGTATTAAAATATACTGATTTAGTTATTTTAGATATTAAAGCACTTGATGATGAAAGTTATTATAATATGACAGGACAGCATATTGATGAGTTTAATAATTTTGTACAATGCTTAAATAAAAGTGGTAATGATGTATGGATTCGCCAAGTTATTATTCCTGGTATTAATGATAATTCAGACTATATAAGAAAATTAAAAAAATATATAAAGAAGATTAATAATATTAAGAAGATAGAATTATTACCATATCATCTATATGGAGTTGATAAATATAAGAAATTGAATTTGATTTACCATTTAGATGGTATACCACCAATGGATGGTGATCGCTTAAAAAAATTAGATAAATTATTAAGAGAGGAGTAGCCTCTCTTATTTGCTTTTTATACATTAAAAGTTTATAATGTTATAGAGGGGTAATGATGATGAAAGAGATAAAATTATTGGTAAATGAGGATGATGATTTAACTAATTATTTAGTTAAAAAGACGGATTATTCTAAAAATAAAGTTAAGAGTTTACTTAAATATCATAAAGTTATGGTTAATAATCGTGTTGTTGTAAAGTTACCATTTAAAGTATTTAAAGGAAATAGCGTGATTATTGATTTGGAGCATAAAGAAGATGTTCCTTTTGAAATCATTTATGAGGATGATGAAATATTAGTTGTTAATAAAGAAGCAGGTTTACTTACGGTTGCTACAATGTATGAGCATGGCAATACTTTGTATCATTTAGTGAGAGAGTATGCTAATAAAAAACATTTCCTTGTTTTTATTGTTCACCGCCTAGATAAGGATACTTCAGGGATTGTGATGTTTGCTAAAAGTGAACGAATAAAACACTTATATCAAGATAATTGGAATGAATTAGCGATTAAAAGAGGTTATGTAGCTGTTGTAGAAGGATGTCTTAAACATGATGGACATATTGAAAATTTGTTATACGAAGAAAGTAATACTTATGTCCATAGCTCTAAAGTTGGAAAGAAGGCTATTACTGATTATCATGTTGTTAAGTATAATGATAAATATACTTTATTGAATATTGATATTAAAACAGGACGTAAAAATCAGATTAGAGTTCATATGAGTGAGATGGGTTATCCAGTTGTCGGTGATCGAAAATATGGTAGCAAACACAATCCTTTTAATCGGCTATGTCTTCATGCTTATTTATTAGAAATAAAACATCCTATCACAGGTGAAATACAACATTTTGAAACTAAAAAAATACCAATATTTCAATTGCTAGATAGTTAAATTAGCTTTAATATTACCATTACTTTTACATTTAACAGCAATGATTAAGATATAAATCAATTGAACTAAATATGAATGTATGTTATAATTGACAAAGAGTAGGAGAGTGGTATTATGCAGAAACAGGAAAAAACATCGAACGAAGATCATAGCGATAAGTCATCGCTTGAAACATCTAAGACAGATAAAACACATAAAAAAAATACTAAAAAGAGTAATAATATCGGGCTTATACTCCCCATTATGTTGATTGTTTTAGTTGTGCTAGTAGTAGAAGTTATGTATTATCATATGGATAGGGATGATAATGATACTATCAGTAATGATGTAGGATTAAATAACACGATTGACATTGAAAGACATGGTCAAGAGATTATTATTTATAAATATACAATGCCAGAAGAAGATGAAGAACCATTCTATAGTGTTTTTTATGGACCTGCAGGTTTAGAAGATCAAAGTAGAAATAGTGAAGAGATAGGTAAGGTTACATGTATAACTAATGACTGTGAATTAATTTCTACCTTTAAGCAATATGCTGTTGTAGGAGATAATGGTACTTATTATGTCTTTGATTATGAAGATGATAAATTAGTGGCAGGTCCACTTGGTAAGGCTAATGCTGATTATTCTAATATTCAAAATGTATCTCATTTAAATGATTTATATGCTGTTGTTGTTCAAGCGTCTTCTACTATGGATATTTATTATATTCGCGATAATAAAATTTATAATGATATAGCTGGTGAATATATAAGTGATACATTGCTAAATAATTATAGTGCGTTTGCTAAATATGGTTTGTTAGTTATAAATGTAAGTGATGAGAAGAAAAACAATTTCTTTAATATGCGAAATGGTGATGTAGTTTATTCTTTTGAGGCTGATTACGATATTGAGCCTTTAGAATGCGATAGTAATATATATATTGTTTTAAATGTTGGAAAAAAGGAAAATAGTACTAAATTAGTTTATAACCAAGATGGTAAACAAGTGTTTAATGGTGAAAAGTTTGAAAATATCATGTATAGTGACGATCGATTTATTGCTATTCAAGATAATAAAGTAAAAATTTATGACGAATCTCGTAACTTAATAAAAGAGAGTAAGGAATATAGTGATGTCTTAATGACTGGTAAAGACTTTGCTGTAGTGGTTGATGAAAATAAGTTGCAACTTGTTGATTTAGAAGATAATTTATTGACAACTTTTATCGATAACTATTCTGACGATCGTTATTATTTACATGCTATTTTATCAGGATGGCATAACGATAATGATAAGAATGGTATTTATTTAGTTATTCAAGATAACCAAGCAACAGCAAGTTCTATATTAAAAGAAAATCCAGAGTTAACTGCGGATCAGCTAATTGGTATGGGATTAGGTTATGAATATTATTATATTCCAAAGACTAAAGAAACTGGACGTATTGCAACATATATTGGTGGTTATGCTAAACCGGTACTTTATTTATATCCAGAAAAGGACATGGAAGTGTCGGTTGATTTTGAACATAAAAATTATTTGACGACGACTTATCCAAAATTCGTTGATAAATGGCAATTAATAGCTAGAACAAATGGTGATTTAATGGATGCTTCAGGACGCCATTATTATGCACTATATTGGGAAGAAAATATTAATCATGATATTAGTTTTCAAGAGGGGTTTTATGTAGAAAGTAAAGATGCAACAAATTTCTTAGAAAATGCCTTAAAACAATTAGGCTTTAATGAACGAGAAAGTAATGAATTTATTATGTATTGGCTTCCTATTTTAGAACGAAATAAAAAGAGTTTAGTTTATTTTGAATTAACAGAGGAACGTGAATCTAGTAATAAGTTGATTATTGAACCACAACCTGATTCACTTTTAAGAGTAGCTATTCATATTAAAAAGGTTAATGAACAAGTTAATATACAAAGACAAGTTCTGCCAACTTTTAAGCGTCAAGGGTTCACTGCTGTTGAGTGGGGCGGAGTCATACATTAAAATTAGAATGGTGATAGTAATACCATTACTTTAATTAGCTATTGATCGAAATAATGTATAAGAGCATGACTAAATGTTATGTTCTTTTTTTGGTTCTTTGGAATAGAATTAATTAGGTGATTGTATGAAGTTATCAGATCTACAATCAAAAGATGTTATAAATGTTCAAAATGGTCAATGTATTGGCAATATAATTGATGTTAGTATAGATGGTGATGGTAAGGCTGTTGTTCTTTTGGTTGAGAAATACCGTTTCTTTATGTCTTTTTTTAATACAAATATTATTGAAGTAAGATGGAATCAAATAAAGAAAATTGGAAAAGATGTTATTTTGGTTAATATTGGTGAATAAAGATCTATAGCATCTTTTTTTTTAGAAAAGTTTAATCTTGTTCTATCCTTTGTATGTTTTTGTTGCGGATATAATTGGCAATATGATATAATATTTAATATATAAAGGTGGTATTATGAAGGTTTTATTGTATACTGAAGGATATAAGGCATTAAGTAAATCAGGGCTTGGAAAAGCTATTAAACATCAAGTAAAAGCATTAGAAGATAACCATATTCCATATACAACTAATCTTAAAGATGACTTTGATATTATGCATGTTAATTATTATGGACCTAAGTCGTATTTTTTGACTAAGAAAATGCGTAAAAAAGGTAAAAAAATTATTTATCATGCCCATTCAACTGAGGAAGATTTTCGCAACTCTTTTAAATTCAGTAATTTGGTAGCACCATTATTTAAGAAGTGGCTATGTACTTGCTATAAATTAGGTGATATTATTATTACCCCTACTGAATATTCTAAAAAGCTGTTGGAGAGTTATAATTTAGAGCGCCCAATTAAAGCCATCAGTAATGGGGTAGATACAACTTTTTTTGAAAGGGATGTAAAGGCTGGACAAGCGTTTCGTAAAGAATATGGCTATAGTAAAAAAGATAAGGTTATTGTTGGTATTGGTTTATATATTGAAAGAAAGGGTATTATCGATTTTGTAGAATTAGCTAAACGATTACCTGAGTATAAATTTATTTGGTTTGGATATAGTCCTTTATGGCTTTCACCTAGGAAGATTAAAAAAGCTGTAAGTACTAAGTTGGATAATTTAACTTTTGCTGGTTATGTTGATTCTAGTATGATTAAAAGTGCTTTGAGTGGGGCTAATCTTTATTTGTTCCCAACCTTTGAGGAAACAGAGGGTATACCTATTATTGAAGCTTTATCATCGAAGATTCCAACTTTAATTCGTGATATTCCTATTTTCGAAGAATACCCTAAAAATAAAGTTGTTTATAAGGCTTCTAATTTGGAAGAATTTGAGATAATGATTAAAAAGATAATTAATAAAGAAGTGCCTGATTTAACTGAAGCAGGGTACAAATTAGCTCGGAAAAAAGATCTACATATTATTGGTAAGCAATTAGCTGATACTTATTGTGAGGTGATGGAGATTAAAAGAAAAAGTAAGGATCCGGTGAATAAGATAAAATATTTTCGCTCATTAGGGATAGTTCTTGTAACCATTTTATTATGTATTACGATGTTAATTAAGTTTCGTAATTTTGAAGATTTTGCTGACATTAAAGCTTATCGTGAACGTTCAAAAGAAACGAACGAGTTGTATAGTGAAAATTTAGAATATATGAACGCTAAAATTGATGTTAAGCTATATGCATCAGAATCATCATTAGCCAAAAAGGCTTTAAATGAAATTGATAGTATTTATAAAGAATATGATGTCTTGACAGATCGTAATAATAAAGAAAGCGAATTATATAAGATTAATCATAATAATTTAAAAGATGATAAATTAACTATTGATGTAAAACTATATAATTTAATTAATTATGGATTAGATTGGTATGATAAGAGTAATGGATATATTAACATTAATACCGGTGCTTTAACAGAACTATGGGAAAAATCTTTAAAAGAACAAAAAAGGGTCCCAACAGAGAAAGAGTTAAATAATGTTAACATAGATATAGATACTATTGAACTATTAGATAACAACCAAATAAAAAATAATCACCCTAATATTGATTTAGATAATCTTCGTTTGGGTTATGCTACTGCACGTGTCATAGATACATTAAGTATATTAAAGATTGATAAGTATATTATTACAGCTGGTAGTAATATTGTAGTCGGTGATTACTATAAGGATAATGGTAAGTATAATATTGTTATTTCTAGCCCTTTTAAAAATAATGATGCTGCTTTAGCTACTCTTAATTTAACCAATAAAGCAATCTCATCTAAGAATTTATATCAAAAGTATTATACTGTATCTAATAAAGATTATGGGATGATTATTAATCCTAAGACTAAACAGCCAGTCGATGAGTTGGTTGGTGTTAGTGTCGTTGGTAATAAAATAGATGACGTAGAAGCAATGACAACGATGTTATATATGATGTCTATTGAAGATGGACAAACCATAGTTAATAATGATGACAGTGTAGAAGCGATATGGGCATATAGCTATGATGGAATAGATGATTATGTCATCTCTGATAATTTCTATCAATCATAGCTATTCCTTTTTGTTTGTGTGGTGGTGATAGGATGTTTTTAAAAAAAATTATTGCTCAGGGATTTAAATCATTTGCAGATAATATTGTAATCGATTTATCACAAAATATTGCAGGAATTGTAGGGCCAAATGGTAGTGGCAAAAGTAATGTAGTTGATGCTGTTAGATGGGTTTTAGGAGAACAGTCCGTTAAGTCATTACGTGGGGATGATAGTATGGTTGATATTATTTTCTCTGGTAGTAAGTCGAGAAAGCCTATGTCTTTAGCAACTGTAACCCTTTTATTTGATAATAAAGATCGATATTTAGCTATTGATGAAGATGAAGTAGGAATTAAAAGACGTTTATATAAAGATGGTACGAATGAGTATTTTATTAATAATGAAAAAGTTAGGCTTAAAGATGTTACAACATTAATTTTAGACAGTGGTATTGGTAAAGAAAGTTTTAATATTATTGGTCAAGGACAGATTGATAATATTCTAAGTGAGAAGCCAGTTGAAAGAAGAACGATGTTTGAGGAAGCAGCGGGTGTCTTAAAGTATAAAAAAAGAAAAGAAGATGCTATTCATAAATTAGATAAAACGCATGATAATATGAGTCGTGTAAATGACATTATTAAAGAGTTAGAGACTCAAATTGAACCATTACGAGAACAAAAGATTAAAGCTTTAAAGTATATGAGCCTTGGTGATGAATTAAAAGGTTTAGAAATTGCTTTTATTGCACATGATATTGAAACAATTAATGAACAATATAACAATAGTAAACAAAAAATTGAACAATTAAAGTTAGAAATTAATGATATTGCTATTAGTACAAACAAATATGAAATAAAAAATGAGGAATATAAAAGTGAGATTAATAAGCTTAATAATGAATTATCCAATAAACAGCAAGAACTTATCGAATTAACTACGAAAGTAGAGCGTATCAATACGCAAAAAGAAATTATTTTAGAACGTAAAAAATATGATATTGACAATACTAAAATTCATAATCAAATTCTTGAACTTAAAGAGTTATCACTTAAAACAGCAAATGAAATAAGTAGTTTAAAGTTGACTATTAAGAATTTAGAAGATAAATATCAAACCTTTAACAATGATAAAAAGACTGTAGAACAAAATATTATGAGTATCAAAGAGAGTAAAAAACAACAAGAATTACAATTATCGCAAGTATTACGTGATCAAAATGTTATTGAAAATAAGATTGGTTATTTACAAATGAGTATTGCGAACAGTAATACCTTACCTAGTGCAGTTAAAAATGTATTAAATAATCCTAAGCTAAAGGGAATTCATAGTAATATTGGAAGCGTTATTGAAGTTGAAGAAAAATATTCAATGGCTATTACGACGACGTTAGGCTTTGGGATGAATCATATTATTGTAGAGGACGAAGATTGCGCTAAAGCTGCTATTAATTATCTTAAAAATAATAAATTAGGGCGAGCTACTTTTTTCCCGATTAATATTATAAAAGGAAAAGAAGTTGATAGTGATACATTAAAAATAGTTCATTCATTTGAAGGCTTTATTGATATAGCCGCCAATTTAGTTCGAAATAATAGTATTTATGATAATATTATCAGTAATCAGCTTGGTAATGTATTAGTGGTAGATAATATCGATAACGCCAATAAAATTAGTAGAGCTATTAAATATCGTTATCGTATTGTTACACTTGATGGAGAATTACTCCACGTAGGAGGATCGCTTACAGGTGGTAATCAAGTTCAAAAAAATATCATTACTGAAAAATATGATTTAGAAAAATATATTAAACAAAATCAAGATATTGAAAACAAAATTAAAGATTTGGAGAATCTTTTAAATGAATCCGATTATAAACTAAAATCTCAAGAAGATAGTTTATATTTATTAAATAAAGATATGCTTCTTTGTCACGAAGAAATAGCTAATAAGCAGAATAGTTTATTAAATTTAAATGATAAATTAGAGGCTATTGATTCATCTATTAAAGGTAATGAGAATTTGTTAAATGGAACTTTAAGTGAAGAAGAGAACAAAATATTAGAAGAATATTACCAAGTTTTAAATGAACGTGACGAATTAAATAGTATTATTAATAATTTAAAAAATAAATTACTAACATTAAATAATGAATTAGACGAATTTACTTATTTAGCTAAAAAAGATAATAGCTTGTATAATCAAAAGAATAATGAATTGAAGGATTTAGAGATTGAAGTAAATCGTAATGATGTTAAATTAGATAATTTATTAAACCAATTGAGTGAAACTTACAATATGACTTATGAGTACGCTAGAAATAATTATAAATTAGATATGGATGAGTCCTTAGTTAAGAATCGTATTAGTATTTTAAAAAGACAAATGAAGGAGTTAGAACCGATCAATGCAACAGCGCCTGAAGAATACGAGCGTGTTAGTACACGTTATGAATTTTTAATTAATCAGCAAGAAGATTTAGTTAAAGCTGAGAATACTCTTTTAGAGATCATTAATGAAATGGATACTGTTATGGTTGATAATTTTATGAAGACTTTTAATATAATTAATGAGAATTTTGGTATTACTTTCAAAGAATTATTTAAAGGTGGTGCTGCTGCATTAAGACTAACCGATCCTGAAAATATTCTTGAAACTGGTATTGAAATAGTGGCATCACCACCCGGTAAAAGTTTAAAGAGTATTTCTTTACTATCAGGAGGAGAGAAGACTTTTACGGCGATCAGTTTATTATTTGCTATATTAAAGTCACGGCCTGTTCCATTTTGTCTTTTAGATGAGGTAGAAGCTGCTTTAGATGAAGTAAATGTTCAATCGTTTGGTGAATATATAAGAAATCTGAAAGATAAGACACAATTCATCATCATTACTCATAAAAAGAAAACAATGGAATATGTTGATACTCTTTATGGTATTACAATGCAAGAGTCTGGTGTTAGCAAGTTAGTTAGTGTTAAATTAGATGATGTAAAAGATAAGTGAAATTAGTAGCCTGAGGTGGTAAAATGAATTATTTACTATATGGTATAGAAGAATACTTGATTGATATGCATTTAAATAATATTATTAAGAAAAATGCAATAACACAGCTTAGTATTAATCGTTATGACTTACAGTTTGATAGTATTAAAGGCATTATTGATGATTGTAAAACGATAAGTTTATTTGAAGACAAAAAAATTGTGGTTGTAGATAATTGTAACTATTTTAATCGAGTGAAAAATAATGAAGAAGACGTATCTTTACTATTAGATTATATAAGTAATTATAATGATACTACGATATTAGTTATTATTAGCCATAATGAAACGATTGATAATACCAAAAAGATTACCAAAAAAATAAAAATGATCGGCGAAGTTATTGAATGCAATGAAGCGTCACCTAAAGCCATTATAAAAAAACTATGTACAGGTTATAAAATTAGTGATGGAACTATCGATCTGTTAATCAAGAGGGTTGGTAGTAATATGGCTATGGTAGCACAAGAGGTAGAAAAATTAAAAACCTATAAATATGATGAGCGAGAAATTAATGATGATGATGTTATAAATTGTGCGACTAATAATATTGATACCGATATTTTTAAATTTATTGATAACATTATTGGTAGACAAAAAGAAGTAGCTCTAACAACTTATTATGAATTACTAAAGAGTAATGAAGAACCCATCAAAATTATTGCTTTACTAGCTAGTAAATTTCGTTTGATGTATCAAGTAAAAATCCTAAATGGAAAGGGTATGAACAATAATGAAATGGCTAAATTACTAGGGATTCATGCCTATCCGGTCAAATTAGCTTTAGAAACATCGAAACGATATTCTAGTAAATTACTTTTAAATTGTTTAAAGGGGTTAGCCAATTTAGATCAAGATATTAAAACTGGACAAGTTAATCCAGAACTGGGATTAGAACTGTTTATTTTAAATGTTTAAGTGATACTGTATAGAATGGTGATTAAATTGAAAACAAAAGTGTTAGACATAAATAATATTTATATTCATTCCATTAGGGAAGATTCTTATAAAGCTTCTTTAGCTGTTTTACGTAAAATATTAAAAAGTGGCTATATAAAGTCACAGAAATCAATGGGTAAATATGTAACCGATTGTTATTGTTGCCAATCAAATGATGAAATATGTTTAACAGAGCCCAATAGTAATATTAATTTTTATGATAATAACACGAAGACTATATATTATGATGCAGTTGATCTTTATGTTAGTTCGCATCTTTCTTTAATTATTGTCAAAAATATTAAGTGTTATAAACCTCTGTTGGTATCTTCATCTTCAATGACTCGTGATATGCGTATGTCAGGTAAATATACTGACATATATAATGAATGTCGTACCAAAAATGATATTCCAATAGAGAATATTACTGGTGTTTTATTACCATCTTTAAAGACGGCATATAGTGATTTTTATGAAGAGATTAGTGAAGAAAAATATTTTAAATTAATTAAGCGTATGTTAAGGCGTTATCAGCTAGATATTAATTGTTATGAATATGACAATTCTAATGCAGCTAAAATGATTAAACTTGTAAAGTAAATAAAAGTACAAAATAAAAAATAGGCTACCTCGTTTAAAAGAAACTGGGGTAGTCTATTTTCTTCGAATTGTTCCATCTTTTTTTATTGTAAATTTTTATTTTCTTTCACATGTAGCGCCTAGTGAAACATATTGAGATTCTAAACTATCAAGTGTTAGTTCAATTTTGACTTTGTCATTGCCTTTATTGTCCTCGGTGAATTGTTCCATATCAAAGTAAGTATAGTCAATAGTTACATCAGAAGTAACACGGTTAGAAGAACGGGCTATATTAGAATCATAACCACCATATTTTTTAGCAGCATCATGGTTTTCACTCATGTAAGTTTCAAATTCATCTAATTTAGCACCATCATTTGATTCAATGATCTCTCTAGAGATTACTTTAGTAACTTTATTTTCTCCGTCAGCAAAGACAGCATATTTAGCTCCCATGACATAGTCTAATTCAGAATAGTCATAATCAGCGTAACAAACCATTTTTGCTTCTTTATCGTCAATATCGATGGTTGATGATATATTTTTTTCTAACTCTACTTTTTTTTCACCACAGCCAACCAAAAGGAATAAACTAAACACTATTGCTATTTTTGTTAATTTTTTCATTTTATCACCGTTATCATTATAACATATAAGGGAATGAATGTGCAACTAAGCTTATTATCTTATGTATAAAATAGGCTTGACTATGACAAGGTGTCATAGTATAATGGTTTATGTTCAAGTAGGTGGTTTGATGCCAAAAAAAGCTTTTTTTAACTTAGAGACAAGTAAAAGAAAAAAATTAGAGGACGCTGCTTTAAAAGAATTTTCCAAATATACGTATGATCAAATATCTATTAATAGAATCATTTTACAAATAGGTATGCCACGGGGAAGTTTTTATTTGTATTTTAGTGATAAAGAAGATTTGTATTTATATATCATTGATAAATATCATAATATTTTATTAGACCTTGTTGTGAGTGTTATTGAAAAAAACGATGATCTAATTGAGTCTTTTAAATGCCTTTTCGAAGGTATTACTAATTATACTAAGAATGGTACTTATTGCAATTTATTTAAAAAGTTTTTTGTGGGGTTGAATCACGATATTGAAAAAAAAGTATTTCATTTGCTTACTGATGAGCAGAGAACTAATGTGTTGCATTTGTTAATACAAAAGTATAGTTCTAATTTAAAATGCCCTGAAGACATTATGGATATCTTAGATGTTTTAGTTAATATTTTAGTCCATGCTTTAACAGGATATTATATAATTAATATTGATATTGATGTAGTTAGAAAACATTTTTACAAACAATTGGAAATTGTTAAAAATGGAATATATTGAAGTTCAAGGTTAAATGGATAAGGAGGAATTATGTTTAAATTATTCAAAAGATTAAGTTTTAAAGATTGTATATATGTTGTTGTTTGTATTGCCTTAGTAGCTTTTCAAGTTTATTTAGATTTGAAGTTACCTGATTATATGAGTGAAATTACACGTTTAGTACAAACAACGGGTAGTAAAATGACGGATATTTTAATTCAAGGTGGCTATATGTTACTTTGCGCTGTAGGCAGCTTAATTTCGGCTGTAATTGTAGGTTATTTTGCTTCGATTATTGGTTCGTCTTTTTCAAGAAGCTTACGTAAGGATATTTTTGAGAAGGTTGAAGACTTTGGCATGGAAGAAATAAAAAAGTTTTCTACTAGTAGTTTAATTACCAGAACCTCAAATGATGTTACGCAAGTGGAAATGTTATTATCGATGGGATTACAAATGCTTATTAGAGCGCCCATTATGGCTATTTGGGCTTTACTTAAAATTATCAATAAAAATATCGAATGGAGTATTTTAACTGGCACTGGTGTTGTTATTTTACTTGCTACGGTTATTACTATTATGGTTATTGTTTTACCTCGCTTTAAAAGAGTGCAGAAATTAATTGATAAGGTAAATAATGTTACGAGAGAACAACTTACGGGTATTAGAGTCATTCGTGCTTTTAATGCTGAAGAATATCAAAAAGAGCGTTTTAAAAAAGTTAATAGTGAGTTAACTAATACACAATTATTTAATCAAAGATGTTTTGCTCTTTTAAATCCCGTTATGAACTTTGTTATGCATTTTTTGACTTTGGGGATTTACTTTATTGGCGCTATTTTAATAAGTGCTGCTAGTATGAGCGATAAGTTATTATTATTTAGTAACATGGTTGTCTTTACTAGTTATGCTATGAATGTTATTATGTCTTTTTTAATGTTAGCGATGATTTTTATGATGTTGCCACGTGCTCAAGTATCAGCTGATCGTATTAATGAGGTATTAGATACTGAACCTAGTATTAAAGATGGAACTAAAGATGATGGCATTAAAGGGTTAGAGGGAGTTGTTGAATTCCGTAATGTTTCTTTTAAGTATCCTGATGCCGATGAGTATTTGATTAGAAATGTATCATTTAAGGTCAATAAAGGGGATACTATTGCTTTTATTGGATCCACTGGTAGTGGAAAAAGTACTCTAATTAATTTAGTGCCACGTTTTTATGATGTTACTGATGGTGAAATCCTTGTAGATGGTATTAATATTAAAGAATATAAATTAAGTGCTCTACATCGTAAATTAGGTTATGTATCCCAAAAGGCTTTTATGTTTGATGGTACTGTAACATCTAATGTAGCTTATGGTGATAATAATGCATCTAAGAAGAAAGTTGAAGATGCTATTGAAATTGCGCAGGCAGGTGATTTTGTTTCCAAAATGGATAAGACTTATCATGCTCATATTGCGCGTGGTGGAACCAACGTATCGGGAGGGCAGAAACAAAGATTAGCCATAGCCCGAGCTATTGCGAGAAATCCTGAAATATACATTTTTGATGATTCCTTTAGTGCTTTGGATTATAAAACAGATTATACTTTAAGAAAAGAATTAAAAAATTATACCAAAGATGCCACAAGTATGATTGTTGCTCAAAGAATTGGGACCATTTTAAATGCTGATCAAATAGTTGTTTTAGATAAGGGAGAATGTGTTGGAATTGGAACCCATCGTGAACTAATGAAAAAATGTGAGGTATATAAAGAAATTGCCTTATCACAATTATCAAAGGAGGAGTTAGAGAATGCCTAGACCAAGAAATTTTGAAAAAAGTAAAGATTTTGGTGGAGCAATAAAAAAATTAATATCTAATCTTAAACCTTGGCGTGTTACTTTAATTTTTTCTTTATCGTTGGCAATGATCAGTGCTATTTTAGCTTTGATTGCTCCAAATAAATTATCTGATTTAACAGATATGATTACTGAAGGTATAACACCTAATATGACAGAAGAAAAGATTACAAATATAATGGCTGATAAAGATATATCAGCAGAGGATAAGTTAGCTTTTCAAGAAACTTTAGCTAAAGCTGATACTAACGATGCCGATGAATTGTTAGTTAGCTTGGATTCATTACCAGAATCTATATATGAACGGATAAAACCCCATATGAATATGCAAGCTATTTATCGTATTGTTATTATTTTAGCTACTATTTATATCATTAGTTGTATTTTTAGTTATATTCAATCACGTTTTATGGCTTCTGTTTCCAATTATTTTTCTTATAATCTAAGAAGCCGCATTACTAATAAAATAAATAAATTACCACTTTCTTATTTTGATAAACATGAAACAGGTGATATCTTATCACGTATTACTAATGATATTGATACAGTTGGTCAGAATTTGAATAATAGCTTATCGACTCTTGTAACAAGTATTACGTTATTACTTGGTTGTATATTAATGATGTTTATCACAAACTGGATTATGGCTATAACTGCGATTATTGCTAGTTTGTTTGGTTTTGCTTTTATTAGTGTAATTCTTAGTAAATCCCAGAAATACTTTATACGTCGTCAAAAAGAATTGGGTGATTTAAATGCTCATATAGAAGAGATTTATTCTGGGCATAACATTGTTAAAGTATATAATGGTGAGAAATCAGCAAGCGAGGAGTTTGATAAATTAAATAACAGGTTATATACTAGCAATCGTATGAGCCAATTTTTATCTGGTTTAATGCCACCCTTTATGGGGTTTGTTGGCAATTTTGGATATGTTGCTATATGTGTAGTTGGAGCTTTACTAACTTCTAATAATATCATATCTTTTGGTGTGATTGTTGCCTTCATGATTTATGTTCGTTTATTTACTAATCCATTATCTCAAATTGCTCAAGCTATGACAGCTTTACAGTCAACGGCTGCTGCTAGTGAACGTGTTTTTGAATTTTTAGAGGAGCCAGAAATGGCGGATGAAACGGATCTGATTGATGGTATTGATCAAGAGGATAGTAAAGGCGCTATTGTTTTTGACCATGTTAAATTTGGATATGATAGAGATAGAATGATTGTTAAAGACTTTAATGTTAGTATAAAACCAGGTGAAAAAATTGCTATTGTAGGACCAACTGGAGCTGGGAAAACAACTTTGGTTAATTTATTAATGAAATTTTATGAGATAAATGAGGGCGATATTGTTATAGATGGTGTATCGATTAAAGATATGACACGAGAAGCTGTTCATGATTTATTTGTCATGGTATTGCAAGATACGTGGTTATTTGAAGGTACTGTTCGTGATAATTTAAAATTTAATTGTAAAAATGTCACTGATGAAGAAATTTTAAATGCATGTAAGGTCGTAGGTATTGATCATTTTGTTAAAACATTACCGGGGGGATTGGATGCTACTATTGGAGATAATGATAGTGTAAGTCAAGGAGAGAAACAGTTAATGACCATAGCTCGTGGTATGCTAAAAGAAGCACCGTTTTTAATTTTAGATGAAGCTACTTCTAATGTTGATACAAGAACGGAAGAGTTAGTTCAAAAAGCTATGGATAAGTTAATGGTAGGTAAAACTTCTTTCATTATTGCTCATCGTTTATCAACGATTAAAAATGCTGATTTAATTTTAGTTATGCAAGAAGGAAATATTGTTGAACAGGGAACACATGAAGAGTTATTAGCTAAAAATGGCTTTTATGCTGGATTATATAATGCACAGTTTCAAAAATAAAAGGTCTAAAGTAATGATGTGGGCTTTATTTAGAGTACATTATAAAAATTGAAAATCAAGGGTGAACAAAATAAGTTCATTTAGCCCTTGATTTTTATTATATGCCGCATTTGAAGTTACCGTAACCTTTTCAATGTTGTTTTTTATATGAAGTTTGTGATAAAATAGAGTTGTTAAAGAGTGATAGTATGTTAGAACGTTTAGAGTTATTAGTTGGTGATAAAATAGACTTAATAAAAGATAAACATGTACTAGTTTTGGGACTAGGTGGTGTAGGAGGGTACGCTTTAGAGAGTATTGTAAGAAGTGGAATTGGAATGGTTACGATTGTTGATGGTGATCGTATTGATATAACTAATATCAATCGGCAAATAATCGCAACTAATTCTACTGTTGGTCAATATAAAACAGACGTTTTTGAGAAACGCCTAAAAGATATTAATCCTGATGTCATAATTAACAAGGTTACAAAATACATTACAATGGATAATTTATCTGAATTATTTACCAGAAAATTGGATTATATTGTTGATTGTTGCGATTCTATAAAAACGAAATGTGCTCTTATTAGTTATTGTGTGAATCATAACATTAAATTTATTAGTGCAATGGGAACTGGAAATAAAATGCACCCTGAACGTCTTAAAATTATGAAATTGAAAGATACATCATATGATCCGATAGCTAAAAGATTACGCCAATATGTAAAAGAGCAACATATCACCCAAGATATATATGTCGTTTGTAGTGATGAAGAAAAAATAGTTAGAAATACCAAGGCAATTCCATCCAATTCTTTTGTACCAGCTATTGGTGGATTACTGTGTACCAGTTATATTATTAATGATATAGTTAAGTAGGTGTATATGAAACGTTTGTTAGAAGATTGTACCAAAATGGAAGGTAATGTTGTTTGTATTGGCGTAGAAGATAAGAAAATCATGAAATTTCTTGAGAGTAATAAAAAGATATCATTATTCCAACTATCACGTCCACCTAAAAGGAAATTATTTTCTAGATCCAAGCGAATGAAAATTAGTGATGACAAGTCGGTTAAGATTAAAAAATTCAGGAAATTATTTAAGAAAAAGTCGATAGAATATTTAATTATTAATTTAAATTCTGTATATGATTATTATAAATATATGGCAGGGAATAGTATATATATATGTAATACAAAAGTATATATATATGGATGTTCTGATTTTGTTAACGCTAAAGCTATTGCTAAAAAGTTTAAACGTTATTGTACTGAGGTAGAATGTATACAAATCGAAGAACAATACTTAGTTATAATTGATGTTCAAAAAGCGAAGTATAATTGGTTGAAGAATAAATTTTATATTGTTATAGATACATTACATAATTTGGGTGATTATATTTCTTATTTTTTAACGAGTTAGGTGAATATTATGAAAATTTTAATTTGTGATATTGATAGTAGTATGGATTTAAGTAGTAATAAAGAATTGATAGATGCTATAAATAATTTTACTTCTAAAAAAAATTTATTCATAATAGCTACAGATAGACCCATTGGTGATATGGCTGAGACTTTTTCTTTTGTGAATATTGATATTAGTTTTTATATATGTAATGATGGTGCAGTAATCTTTGATCAATATTTTAACGTCATTTATAGGAAGGATATTGAACAGCAAATTGTGCGTCATATTTTTCACTATTTGGATGATGATCCTAATATTTTAGAAACTTTTATTGATACTAGTCATGGCTTTGTTCAGAAACTTGATGTATGCGCTAATGGCATTATAGCCCGACCTTATGATATAGTTAAAGCAAACATCACTCTTGATAATGTCGTTAAGAAGTATCCCTCAGTTCAAGGTTATGTTAATGACGAGTTTTTAAAGATTATTGATAGCGATGTTAATAAGGCTGTCGCTATACATTATTTAGAAGATACTTATCGATTAAAAAAAGAGGACATTTATGTTTTGGGTAAAAATATAGATGATGTAGAGATGGTTCAAACATATAATGGTTATGTACTTAGTGATAGTTGTGATGATTTAAAGAAATATGCCAAAGATGAGGTAGAAAATGTGGTATCATTAGTCAATATATTGCTTGAATTAGAATAAAAAGCTTTTTTCTCTCCTAGGTTAGGTTTATTATTTTAAGTGAATGATTGTAAATGATGGGAAAATTAATATTGCGATGTTTTTGGAAAGAGTTCTGATTGAACTCTTTTTATCATCTAAGATATTTTTTTGACATATTTTTTTGTGTTTATATTATATAAATAGTATGGTGATGTATAAATGGCAAAACATTTCAAAACTAAGAAGAAATTACGTCATGATATTATAGTAAAATACCTTTTTATCCTCATTATATGTTACATCATTATTAGATTGTGTTTAAGTTTAATACTTGATACGTCCTTACTTAATTTTGTCTTTCAGCATAATAACCTGAGTGAATATTATCATTATATTACTAAAAAGACGATTAATAATCCAGTCCTTTTATTACAGTATAAACCAGAGCCAAGAACAATTGAAGAAGTTTCTTTAGCTCATTATTCTGCTAATAGCAAGCCTAAAATTTACATTTATAATACGCATCAAAAAGAGAGCTACAGTGACTCTAAAACTGTTTTAGATGCAGCTAAGCAAATGAAAATAGAATTAGCTAAGCATAATATAGATGTCATTGTGGAGGAAAGAGATATTACGGAATTTATGCAAGCTAATAATATTAGTTATAACTATAGCTATTATGCAAGTAAATTTTTCGTAAAAGATGCTTTATCAAAACAACAATTAAGTTTACTGATTGATTTACATCGCGACGCTGTTAGCCGTAATGCTTCTACCGTTACTATTAATAACAAGACGTATGCTAAAATAATGTTTGTAGTGGGAACAGAACACGATAATTATAAGGCTAATTATGCTTTAGCTAATCAACTAAATGATTTAGTTAAGAAGATAAATCCTAGTTTAACACGAGGTGTTTTGTTAAAGAATAGTAACAATGCTAACGGTATTTATAATCAAGATTTAAGTTCTAAAAGTGTTTTAATAGAATTAGGAGGAAATAATAATACAACGGAAGAAGTCAATAATACGATAACTATTTTGTGTAAGGTAATAAGGGGGTATATTGATGAACAAAGTAAAAATAGCTAAATTTGTTTTTTGCTTGTTTTTAGTTACCTATCTTACAATATATTTTTCTAGTATGTCAGGATACTATGAATTTCAAAATTATCAAAAAATGACTTTAACTCAAGAACAGATTAAGCAATTTGAACAAGATGTTAAAGATGGTAAAGAGGTTGATGTAGAAGATTATATTGTTAAAGAACGAACGGATTATAATAATAAAATAGCTAATGCCGGAAAGAGAGTATCGTATACAATTAGTGATACTATAAGTTCTTTACTTACTAAGGTTTTTACCTATTTATCAAGCTTTATTTCAGAATAAGGTATACAAATAAGACTTTTTATGGTAGAATACATCGTATCAAGGGAGGTTGTTATATGGAAAAGGATATTTTAAATATTGCTGTTAGTGGTGATGAGAAAAATAAAAATGAAATTGTATATAATAATATTGTAGATGCTATGGACAAGTTAAAAATGACAAAACAAGAGCAGATTGATTATTTAAAATTGAAGATTACTACTTTGGAAAATGAATATCAAAATAATATAACAATATTGATTACGTTGGTGTTATCTTTGGTTTTACTTTGTGTAGGTGTTTATTTACTTATTACTGATGATTATTTATTAGGAATTGTTTTTATCTTTGTATCTTTCTTCTTTATGGTTTATAAGTTAGTAAGAACTTTAGCTCGTGATCGTAAGATTAGAAATAAAAAATTTATAGAACTTGAAAGTATTCGCAACAGTCTTAATGCTATATTAAAATAACGAGAAATTTTAGTCTCGTTTTTTTGTACAATATTAATTGTAATTATTTACAAACTTATGTGTCTGTAATATGATGTAACTGTAGTTATGAGATATTTGAATATCTCATAATAGGTCATATAATAATAAGAAAATTAATATTTTGATAAAAATAACAACTAACTCAAAATTTAATTTTCTTTTATTCATACTTATGATACAATTATTTTGGGTGATTTGATGGAACAGATGACACGTAGCGAATTGCGAAAAAAAATTATGACGATTCTTTATCAAATTAATGTATATAGAAGTAATAATATTAGTTATCAAGTTGATGATGTTATAAAAGATGTTATAGAAATTGACAATGATTTTGTTAAAGATTCGGTTTATGGTGTTATTACCAATATGGATAAGTTAGATGAAAAGGCCAACCAGTTTTTAATCAAATGGACAATAGATCGTTTAGGTTTTACTGATCAGGCCATTTTAAGATTGGGATTATATGAGCTACTTTATACAGATACTCCAGCGATCGTTGCTATTAATGAAGCCGTTGAATTAGCTAAATTATATAGTGATGATGATGTCCGTAAAATGATTAATGGTGTTTTAGACAAAGTATATCATGAGAAGGTAGACAATGAATAGCAAGTATCTTTCGGTATCAGTTATTAATCGTTATTTAAAAGATCAGTTTGATCACAATGAACATTTAAGAAAAGTCTTTTTAAAAGGGGAAATATCTAATTTTAAGGGACATACGACCGGTCATTTATATTTTTCTTTAAAGGATGAAACAAGTCGAATAAATGCTATTATGTTTTCTAATGCTGCTAAGGGGTTAACTTTTGACCCAAGTGATGGACAAAAGGTCTTAGTAACGGGGAGAATCAGTATCTATGAAGCAACAGGTAGCTATCAAATTTATGTTGAAGAGATGCAACTAGATGGGGTTGGCAATTTGTATTTAGCTTATGAAAAGTTAAAGGCTGATCTAGAAAAAGAGGGGCTTTTCGATGCTAAATACAAAAAAGCAATTCCTAAGTATCCTAATCGTATTGGTATTGTTACTGCCTCTACCGGAGCTGCTATTAGAGATATCCTTTCAACCATTAAAAGGCGATATCCTATTTGTGATACTATTTTGTTTCCTTGTTTAGTACAAGGGGAGTATGCAGCCGATGATATTGTTAATAAAATAAGGGTTGCTAACACATATGATCTAGACGTTTTAATTGTTGGTCGTGGTGGTGGCTCTATAGAGGATTTATGGCCTTTAAATGAGGAAAAAGTAGCTCGGGCTATTTTTGCGTCGCATATTCCCATTATTAGTGCGGTTGGCCATGAGATTGATTTTACTATAGCAGATTTTGTTGCTGATTTAAGAGCACCAACCCCAACAGGGGCTGCTGAAATGGCTGTTCCTAATTTAAATGATTTATTAAAATATATTAGTCAGTTAAATATTAGAGCTAAAGAGGCTATGCAAAAAAGAATTAATTATCAAAAACTTATTTTAGATTCTATTAAAGGATCTTTTGTTATTAAAAGTCCAATGATCATGTATGATAGTAAAAAACAAAGATTAGATATTATTATTGATAAATTAAATAATTTAATTGTAAAAAGAACAGATAAATTGCGTGAACGATTAGAACGTTTAAAGGGTAATTATATATTAAATAATCCGAATATGTTGTATAGGGATAAAAGTAAAGTACTTAGTACTTTGTTGGAAAAATTGGAACTTGTAAGTCCTATACATGTACTTAAAAGGGGCTATAGTATTACCATGGATAATGATGATAAAGTTATAAAAAGCATTAGAAATGTTAATCGAGATGATATTATTAATGTTATTATAGAGGATGGAAATATAAAAGCTAAAGTAGTTAATATAAATGAGGAGGAACATAAATGACGAAGGGAAAAGATATTAAGTTTGAGGATAAAATTAGTGAATTAGAAAATATTATTAATGAACTTGAAACAGGAGAAATAGATTTAGAGGCTTCGATTGATAAATATACACGGGCTATGAAATTGGTCAAAGAGTGTGATGAACAATTAACAAGAGTTGAGGAACGTGTCAATAAAATTGTCAAGGAAAATGGTGAATTAGAGGACTTTAGTATTAATGAGTAGAAAAAGCCTTGAAAAGCAAAGTAAAGCTGTGTTAAGGTAACGTTGACATTTTAACTTTTTTGTGTTATTATTGTGTCAGTAGTGTGGAGGAGATTTATAATGAAAAGTTTTAAGAAATTTTTAGGCCTATTAATAATTCTTATGTTATTGTTTGTAGGTGTAGGAGATGTTCATGCTCTAGATAACTCTGTTAAAGTCTCACAAAAACGAAATCTACAGGGTGTTGACCAATATCAAGGAGCAAAAACATCGTATAAAGCAGTAACCACTAGCGCAGGTGAATTTCTTGGTTACTGCTTAAACAAAGAAAATAAGGCTCCTGAGGTTGGGTCTCAATTAAGTTATGACAAAGAGCTAACAACTCCATCTTTGATCTATATCTTAAATAATGGTTTTAATGGTACGAACTGGAATACTGATTTATTAGGCAATGATAAATCTTACAGTAACGACGAAAAATATTATATTACGCAGTTAGCAATATGGTTAGCTCAAGGTACTTTTGATAAAAGCAAAGTGAAAACTGGTGGCCATATTGGTTCTCAGGCTTTAAAGTTGTATAATGCTGCGATGAATTTTAAAGTTACAGTACCGGGTATTACACTATCAGATGGTGGCAAAATGACTTTGTCAAGTGATGAACATTACTATGTTAGTAAGGCAATAAAACTTGGCGGTCAAGGTTACGATAAGGCGACAATTACTTTAGTTAACGCTCCTGCAGAGGCAAAGATCGTTTATGATGGAAAGTCTTATGATAGTAACGTAAAGATACCTATTAACAAAAGTTTTACTGTTTCCATACCAGCTAGTAAATTAGCTAAGGATATGACTATTAGTGTTCGAGCAACTGCTCAAGGTACAACTAAAAAGATATATCAATATTCTGCTAACGATCCAAAAGTTCAAAACATTGGGTTAATGTTTAATAATCCAGTTACAGTATCAGCAGGCGTACAACTAACGGTTCAACCAAGGGGAAAAATAATTGTTTATAAGTATGACACTTCAACTGGTAAAAATGTTCCCCTAGCAGGAGCAGAGCTTACTTTATATGCTTCGAATGGTAAAAAACTTATAAGTTGGATATCAAATACAACACCGGAAACCATTGTTGTAGAACCGGGTGTTTACACTATTAAGGAAACCAAGGCACCTAAAGGTTTCTACATAGTAGATCCTATTAAAATTAATGTGCCGGCTGGTTCACCAGTGGTAGTTTCAGTAGGTAATTATAAGTTCCCATCAAAGATAAAAATTAGTAAGCAAGATATTACTACTAAAGCTGAATTACCAGGGGCTCATTTAGTTCTAAAGAATGCACTTGGAAAAGTTGTAGATGAATGGGATTCTACAACGACCCCTCATTATATTGAAAAATTAACACCAGGTAAGTATACTTTATCTGAAACGATTGCTCCAACTGGATATTTGTTAACAACTGAGACGGTTACTTTTACGGTTGACAATGATGGAGGCGTTGAAAAACCAATAGTTATGTATAATACGCCTATTCCTAAAAAGACATTAATTAAAGTTAGTAAACGAGATATTACTAATGATAAAGAGTTGCCAGGGGCTAAGTTAACAGTTAAAGATGCAAATGGAAAAGTTGTAGACGAATGGGTTTCTACGACGACCCCTCATTATTTAGCTGATTTGCCTGAAGGAAAATATGTTTTAATTGAGACTAAATCACCAGATGGATATGGTATTAGTGATGAAATTGTTGAATTTGAAGTAACAGCTGATGGGGGAGTTGAAAAAACGGTAGTTATGTACAACTCACCTATTCCTGAAACTGCTGATATGAATATAACACTTATAGTTGCTGGTTTGATTGGTACCGTAGCTTTGGCAGGTTTTAGTATTTTCAAATTAAATAGACAACATGCATAAAAGAGCTTTGCTCTTTTTTTTATTTTGTTTTTATGATACAATAATGATAGGTAGGGCGATGCAAAGTGAAAAAAGCAATAATGTATCAAAAAGAAGAATGTGTTGTTATTAAAACTATTGAAATTGCCAATATGCATTTTACTTTTTTTGTGGCAGTTAATTCCAAAAAAATTTTATATTTAAAGGAAAATATAGTACATGATAATGTAACGTATGCTTCCTTGGAAAAAATGGTGCATTTGTTTCCTCAATATCAAAGCGCATGTATATTTAATGTCAAGATTATTCTAGATACTTTTGTAAATAGTATTAATTATAAAATTCAAGTGGGAGAAATCATTAATTCTGATGAGATATTGGAAATTATTTATCAATTTGAAAAATTGATAAATGATCCTTATATAAAGAAGATGACACAACCAGATGTACAATATATTTTTAATAAAGAGTCTATGTATGAAGTTACTAATACTATAAAAAAATTAAGTGGTAAGTATCAAAAAGTAAGCTTATTTGATTTGCTTCGTACTAATGATGAGAATGAAAATGATGTTTTTTTATCACAAAACTGGTTAGATCATGCCAATAATAAAGATATTGTTTATGAAAATATCAAAAAATCAAATGAAAGACACCGCCGCTCACCAATTGACTTTTTATTTAATAATAAAGTTTTAAATATATATATGGTTATAATGATTGTTTCGGTGGTCGGCTTTGTGAGCTGCTTAGACATGTTTCGTGAATGGAAACGAACTGGTGATGAAACTCAACAAGAAATTGATAATATTATCGCCGAAGCTTTAATTGAACCGAGTGGTGAGACAATTGCTGATCCGGAGCCTGCACCTGAGAATACTTATACAGTAGTTTCAGATACCAAAAAGCCAGAAGTTAAAAAAAATAATAAATATGGTGATGAGTATTGGAATTATATGGATACAGCGATGATAAATGTTGATTTTAATAAGCTTAAAAAAGCTAATAGCGACACTGTAGCATGGCTTTATGTAAACAATACTAATGTTAATTATCCTGTTGTACAACATCGAGACAACTCTTATTACTTAAATAGGTCATTTAATCGTAAGACGAATGTAGCTGGTTGGATTTTTGCTGATTATCGTTCTGATTTTAAAAATTTCAAAAGAAATACCGTTATATATGGCCATGGCAGAACAGATCAGGTTATGTTTGGTAGTTTAGAGAAAGCATTACAAAAATCTTGGTATACAAATAAAGAAAATCATGTTATTAAGTTAGCAACTCCGACAAACAATACATTATGGCAAATTGTTTCAATTTATGTTGTACCACAAGAGTCTTATTATTTAAGTCATACTTTTGAAAATGAAGCTGCCTATCAACAATGGATCAATAAGATGATGTCACGTAGCATATATAATTTTGGTGTAAAAGTGTCAACCAAAGATAAATTTTTAACTTTATCAACTTGTAAAGACTTTAAAGGAAATCGTATTGTAATACAAGCAAAATTAATAAAAAATGAAAAAAAATAATAATTAAAAATAAATAATCATTTAAACTTGTGATTATTTATTTTTATTAAAATTATTCATGTTGGCACTAATTATATAAAATATTTTAAAATAGAAATTGGGATTTTGTTGCTTTTTTTGTATGGTTTAATATATAAATTTCTTACTTTATAGGTATTGTTTAAAATATTACTTTAATAATTGTCAATTTTATTTATTAAATTATAGACTTTGGCAAAAAGTTTAGCAATAGTTTACTATATGTTATTAGTAAGAAGTATAAAATGGTTGTTTGATATTCATACTAAATATGTAACCTATGTAAAGGAGAAGTATGTTTAAGCGTTTTAAACTAATAATATTATTGCTTCTTTTAACTATGCCATATTATGCTTATGCATATTCTGATTATATAGTTGCAAGTGGAGAGAATATTGGTATCAAACTTAAGACAAAAGGTATTATTGTTGTTGGAAAGTATGATAACACAAATAAAGATGTCCAGAAAGGTGATATCATCGTCTCTGTCGAAGGCAACAATGTTATAGATATAGAAAGTTTTACTGAATCTATTTCTAATAACAGAAGTTCTTCTGTTAATATAGGTTACATTAGAAATGGAAAATTATATAATACTGCAATAAATATAAACAATGGTAAAACGGGACTATATCTTAAAGATACAATTGCTGGTATAGGAACCCTAACATTTATTGATCCTGCAAGTAAAGTGTTTGGTGCTTTGGGACATGAAATAATTGATTCTAGTAGTGGATTTATCATAGATAGTTCTGGTGGTAATATTTATGATTCTAAAATAATTAATATAACGCGAAGCGATGATGGCAATCCTGGTGAAAAAAATGCGTCTATTGATATAAATACTATTCGAGGAGATATCGATGTTAATACAAATAAGGGGTTATTTGGGGATTATGTTGCCAAAATCGATACGAATAGCTTATACAAGGTAGGAAACGTTGACAATGCTAAACTGGGTAAAGCATATATGTTAACAGAATTAGATGATAATAAGGTAGATAAATATGAAATTGAAATTTTAAAAATAGATGCTAAAGATAATGTAAAAAATTTAATGTTTAGGGTAAAAGATGAGAGATTACTTAAAGTAGGTGGAATAGTACAGGGGATGAGTGGTTCACCAATCATTCAAGATAACTATATCATTGGAGCAGTAACTCATGTTGTTGTAGATGATCCAGAAAGAGGATATGGAATATTAATTACTAATATGTTAAAAGAAGCGGATAAAAGGAACTGATAGAAAATGAATAATTTCTATTCAGTTTCTTTTTTGGTTGTCATAAATAATGATTAATAAGTAAGGTCACTAATAATAATCCTGATAAGTACCAATTTGTATATAAACTAGCCCTGTTTTATGATAAATCTTAGACGATAAGATAAATTAGATATTTTATTAATATCTCGTTGCTTTTATTCATTTTGTAACATTTTGAGATAAGCTATAGCATAAATATAATTGATTTTATGTATGTTTTGTGTTATGATCATTGTGTAGGATAGAGGAGAGGTTAAATAATGAAAAAATTTAAAAGTATTGTGTTTTTATTTGCTATTTTTGTTATTATTACTGGTTGTAGTACTAGCAAAAATGAAGAAGAAACTAATATGGAAGTAAAAGATAATCAGATTTTAAGCACTATTACCGGAAGTATTGTTAACTTAGAAACGTTACCAAAAACAATTGAGTTATATAAGCAAGGCCATTTCGATGTGAATGATTATACAAAGGATGACATATTATTATATGGATTAAACGGCAGTTTTGGGCAAGAAAGTAACGTTGATTTGACGGCTGAAGAAATTGCTCAACTGAAGACTAGAAATATTACAAATGTTAGCTCTTATTTATCATTAGAAGATGTTAACCGTGAAATAAATGCTACTTTTGGTCCCGTTAACGTCGAATACACTAGTAATCTTGGTCAATGCCCTTCTTATTTGTATGATGAATCAGAAAAAAAATATTATATTAATGAGGGATGTATTAACGCTTCAGAAAAAATTGTTTCTTATGTAGATCACGTTAGTTATAGTAGCAACTTATTTTATGCTGATGTGTATGCTGGTTTAATTGCCGACAATAAAGTCTACAATGATGTTAATAGAACAAAAGTAATCACAACTCTTAAGGATGAACAAAGCTATGTAATTGATGATAATAATAAGAATGAATTTAAACATTATACCTATACGTTTACAAAAAATTCTGATGGCAATTATGTTTTCACAAGTGTTAGTAGTAATTAATATTTATAAAAGACAACCTAGTGTTGTTTTTTATTGACTTATAGACTTTAAAAGAGATACAATATAGTTAGAATTACAAAGGAAGGTTGATGTAATGTATCGTGTTAAAGAAGGCATTATTGGTGGCGCTATTGGCGATGCTTTGGGTACAATAACAAAGAATCGCAACCGTGATGATTTACTTAGTAATCCTGTGTTAAAGATGGTACCTTGTATTAAAAAAGGGTTGCCCAAGGGTTCATGGGGCGATAGTACTTCTCTGATGTTAGCTACGATGTATGCAATTACAAAAAAGGGTATTGACTATAATTTTATTGCAGAAAATTGTGTTAGTTGGTTCACTTGTAATAAGTTTTGTTCAGTAGGTGAGTCATTTGGTATTGGTAAAACTACGTTAAAAGCATTGGTTAGATTTACGCAAAGGCAAAAAAATGCCTATGACTGTGGTGAAAATACTTTTAATGATAACGGCAACAGTGCTCTTAAGATGATGTTGCCTTTGGTATATTATTTTACCGCTAATAAGGAGACTAAAGAAAATGTTTATGATGTAATTAAGAAAGTTTGTTCCATTACGCACCGTCATGAATTATCTGTTTGTGCCTGCTACATATATGTTCATTACATCATGTTTATTTTGAATGGTAATAATAAATTTGCTGCCATAAAAAAACTTCGTACGATTGATTTTAGTATGTTTAGTAATGCCACTTTAGAATATTATTCTCGTATTTTAGTTGGTAATATTTATGAACTTGACCTTGATGAAATAAAATCTAGTAGCTTTGTAGTTGATACATTAGAAAGTGTTTTATGGTGCTTTACTAAGTCTGACAATTATAAAGATTGTATCATAGCAACAACTAACATAGGTGGTGATACTTCAGCTATTGGTGCTTTAGCCGGTGCCATTGCTGGTATTTATTATGGCACAAATAAAATACCAAAGGATTGGTATGATAATTTACGTAAAAAAGATTATTTGACTGAAATAAGCGAAAATTTTGAACGATATTTAAGATTATTAAGTTATAGCGACAATTTATAGCACAAAGTTTATTGGAAGTTGATTAGGTAGGAGGTGTATGATGTCAAAAATAATTGAAGAATTTAAAAAGTTTATAGCTCGTGGCAATGTCATTGACTTAGCTATTGGTGTTATTATGGGAAGTTCTTTTGGTAAGATAGTCACGTCGTTGGTTGACAATATTCTTATGCCATTAATAGGATTAGTAACAGGTGGTATTAATTTCTCTAGGCTATCTATTACATTTAAAGACTCTGTCATTTATTATGGACTTTTTATTCAGAATGTTATAGATTTCTTGATTGTTGCCATTTGTATTTTCTTTATGGTTAAGTTTATTAATAAATTTATGCATAAAGAAAAAAAAGAAGACGATAAGAAGAAAACTGATGAAATTGTCCTTTTGGAAGAAATTAGAGATTTATTGAAAGAAAAAAACAGTAAATAAACAACTGTTTTGTAAGAGTATTATAATGTACGTTTGAATGATTCTACATGGTAAAAGTAGGCGATGAGGTAACACTCTAGTCTGCTTTTATTTGTTTTTTGGTAATCATACAATGAAAAAGATGTCTTTGATGACACCTAAGTTAAATCGTAATTACCTTTTTTATTAAAATAATGATAAGGCAGGGATAATAATCATAGTTCCTAGCATCCCAACGATCAACAAAATAATTAATAATTTAGATAAAATTTTTTTCATATGACACCTCTACATAAATTATAATACATATTTAAAAAAAATGGAATATAATTCAAATATATAAATATAATTAAATAGGTGAAATAATGAAAAAAATACTGGACAAACTATTAAATGTAGATAAAAAAGTACTTATATTTTTAGGAATTATATGTATTATTGGATGTATAACAGGTGGAATTTTTATAACTGTTTTGAATAATAATGATAAAGAAATGGTTTTATCATCGCTAGAAACTTTTATAGGAGAGTTTGGACAAGTTAATATGAAACTTGAAATGACTAATAATTTGCTTATTAATTTGTTATATGTTTTAAGTATTTGGCTATTAGGTGTTTCAATTATTGGGGTACCTATTGTTATAATGCTTTTATTTGTTAAGTCCTTCTTGCTGAGCTTTACTATTTCAAGTTTTATACTTAAGTATAAATCTAAAGGAATATTATTGGGGATTGTCTATAATATGCCGCATCAGATAATAAATATTTTAGTTCTAATGTATGTAGGTGTTTACTCTATCAAATTATCGTCATATATTATAGAGTCGATTATTTATAAAAAGAATCTTAATTTTAAAAATATTACAAATCGTTATTTGATTGTGTTATGTGTAGCTGCTGTTATGTTAATTTTAACATCATTATATGAAACTTATTTAATGCCTATCTTACTAAAGAAAATAATAAATATTAGTTTATAAAAAGAAATCATTATGTTATAATTTATATGGTGATTATTACATGAAGGTTGTAGTAGGTATGAGTGGTGGTGTAGATAGCAGTGTTGCTGCTATTTTGTTAAAAGAACAGGGGTATGATGTCGTAGGGCTATTTATGCGTAACTGGGACAGTAGTGTCAATGGTGATTATCTTGGCAATCCAGATCTTAATCGTAATATCTGCCCACAAGAGCAAGACTATAATGACGCAAAAACTGTTTGTGATAGTTTAGATATTCCATTGTATCGTGTTGACTTTGTAAAAGAATATTGGGATTATGTATTTACATATTTTTTAGACGAACTAAAAAAAGGACGTACGCCTAATCCCGATATTATGTGCAACAAATACATCAAATTTGATATGTTTGCTCGTGAGGCTAAAAAATTAGGCTGTGATTTTATTGCTACTGGTCATTATGCTAAAATAGAAAATGGTAATTTGATGCGTGCTAAAGATACAAATAAGGATCAAACCTACTTTTTATCACAAGTATCAAGAGAACAATTAAGCAATGTTTTATTTCCTTTAGGCGATTTGGAAAAAAATGTAGTTCGTAAAATTGCTCAGGATTATGGACTATTAACGGCAACCAAAAAGGATTCAACTGGCATATGTTTTATTGGTGAAAGAAATTTTACAAAATTTTTAGAAAATTATTTACCTAATAAACCGGGGAACGTAGTTGAAATTGAATCTGGTAAAGTTATAGGAGAACATATTGGTTTAATGTACTATACTATTGGTCAAAGAAGGGGACTAAATATCGGTGGCTCAAAAGATCGTATGTTTGTAGTTGGCAAGGATTTGAGTAAAAATATATTGTATATATCATATGGTAATAGTGATTATTTAATCAGTGATTCATGTATCATTGATACAATTAATTTTAATACTGATATAAGGCCACAAAGATGCACTGCTAAATTTAGATATCGTCAACCTGATAATGATGTATTCCTTGAATATCTTGACTCTGGTGAGATACTGGTCAAATATCCGCAGGGAGTTAAATCAGTAACCCCTGGCCAAGCATGTGTTTTATATTACGGTGACCTATGTATTGGTGGGGGTATTATTAAAGAAGTACGTAAAAATAATAAGCGCTTATGGTATTTATAAAAGAATTATTAAAGATTCTTTTTTTATATGGCAATTTTTGGTAAAATGGTAGTAACAAGAAATATTATATAAATGGGATCATAAGGGGATGTATGTATGAGCTTTTTGGCTTCACTGTTTAAAAGGAAAAAAGTGATTAAAAATTTAAATGATATTGGTAATAGCAAAGTTACCTTAGAAATATATAATTTATTTAAATTACAGGACGATATTAACGGTTTGTTATCTAGCTATGTTTATATTTCTAGAAAGAAATTTCAACAAATAAAAAAATTATATGCAGAGACAATTAAATATTTTACTATTTTATCTGAAAGCAAGTTGTTGCTAAAGTATTGCCACGATAATCATGTAGACTATGATACAGTTTGTCATATTATGACATGCTATAATCAGTTAGATGGTATAACTGAGATGCATAATGATAATTTTATTAATAGTACTCTGGTTAGTGAAAAAAATTACTTAGATCATATTTTAACAGATGTTGATCCTAAGATAATGTTAGATGAAGAGCAGAGAAAAGTTGTTCTTTGTGATGAGGACTATAGCCTTGTAGTGGCTGGAGCAGGTGCTGGTAAAACAACTACGGTAGCAGCTAAAGTACGATATTTAGTGGAGAAGCAAAACATTAAACCAGACGAGATTCTTGTTATTTCTTTTACCAATAAGGCAGTAGGGGAGTTACAACAAAAAATAAATAAAGATTTACATATCGATTGTCCCATAACAACTTTTCATGCTACAGGGAATACTATTTTAAATCGAGAAAGTAACGCACAATTAAATATTATGGATCCTTCAAAACTATATTATGTATTACAAGATTATTTTAAAAACAATATTTTAACTAATGAACGAATGGTTAATAGTTTAATTCTTTTTTTTGCATCATATTTTGACGCTCCGTATGAGGGTAGTGATATAAACACTTTTTTTAATAAAATAGCTCATGATAACAATAATTCACTAAAAAGCGATGTTGAGTTGTTTGAAAAGAAAATATTAGATATAAGAACTAAAAGACATGTTACTATTCAAAATGAACAATTAAGATCAAAGGAAGAAGTTCAAATCGCTAATTTCTTATTTATTAATGGCATTGAATATGAATATGAACCAATTTATAAGTATAATATTATGCAAGCTAAAAAGCCATATACGCCTGATTTCCTTATCAGACAAGATGGCAAGAGTGCTTATATTGAACATTTCGGAATTACGGAAGATGGTAAGAATAATCGTTACAGTGATGATGAGTTAAGGACATATAAGAAAAATATGAATTATAAAATTGATATTCATAAACGTCACGGGACTATTTTAATACAGACATTTTCTAAGTATTGTGATAAGCGAAGTTTAATCGATCATTTAGCAGAGGAGTTAATTAGTAAGGGCTTCAGATTTGATAAAAAAGATCAAAAGCAGATTTTAAATAAAATTGTTTCAACAGAAGAAAATCGCTATATCCGTAAGTTATTAGCATTAATAGTACGTTTTATCAATAATTTTAAAGTTAATGGTTTTACTAAAGATGATTTTAATAGAATGTATTTGTCAACTCAAAATGTTCGTAATCGTTTATTTTTAGACATATGTTTTGCATGTTATTTAGAATACGAGAAATACCTTAAAGAACATAATGCAATTGATTTTCAAGATATGATTAATAAATCAGCTCAGTTGCTAGAAGAGGCATACAAAGAAAATATTAGGTTAAACTATAAATATATTATTGTTGATGAATATCAAGATATATCAAAGCAAAGATTTGATCTTGTGAAGGCTTTATCTAAAGTGTCTGATGCTAAGGTTATTGCTGTAGGAGATGATTGGCAGTCGATATACGCTTTTTCAGGCTCTGATATTACTTTATTTACACAGTTTAGGTCCAAAATGGGGTACGCTAAAATATTGAAAATTATTAAGACATATCGAAACTCTCAAGAAATTATAGACATAGCAGGAAGCTTTATTCAAAAAAATAGCACGCAAATATCTAAGTCTTTAATATCACCAAAACAAATTAAATGGCCTATCATTATATATACTTATGACGACACGAAAAAAGAATTAAATGCACCTACTAGAAGTGGTTCAAATTACGAAATGGCTAAGGCAGTGGATAGGGCAATTGAGCAAATTATAAAGTTTAATGCTAAGGAAAGACCTAATACAAAGTCTAAGATCCTATTGTTGGGAAGATATTCATATGATGGTGATAAATTAGAAAAATCTGGTTTATTTGCAATGATAAATAAAAGCGGTAAGATTCGTTCTGTTAACTATCCAAATGAAGATATTACTTTTATGACTGTTCATGCATCAAAAGGTTTGGGCTATGATGATGTCATTGTTTTGAATTGTAAAAATGAGACATATGGCTTTCCATCTAAAATTGAAGATGATCCGGTTTTAAAATTTGTAACTAAGGATGACCAATCAATCGAATATGCTGAAGAAAGACGATTGTTTTATGTAGCAATGACACGAACGAAAAACCGAGTGTTCTTTATTGCACCTAAACAAAATCCGTCGGAGTTTCTACTAGAAATAAAAAAAGATTTTCCAAATATTGTTTTAATTGGTAATTGGAACGAAAAACCTATGCAGAAAAAAATAGTAAAAAAATGTCCAATATGTGGTTATCCATTACAATATCGATATAAACCATCTTACGGGTTAAAACTATTTATTTGTACAAATGATCCTGAAGTGTGTGGCTTTATGACTAATGAATATAATGCTGGTAAATTATCAATTTTAAAGTGTGATCAATGCCAAGATGGCTATTTAGTCGCAAAAAAAGGACCAGATAATAATTTTTTCTTAGGATGTACTAACTATAAAAGTGATGGTCAGGGATGTAATAATACTTTAAGCGCGCAACAATATTATAAGATGATGAATTATTCTTTTGATTCAACTCTAGTGATAAATAATCATCTTAAAGGAAAAGTAGCTGCAAATAATGGTTACCAACAATTGGCAGTTTTAAATAATGTATTGACGGATTATGATATTTCTGTAGCTTGTATAAGCGGTGTATATTATCATCAGTACGATCTTAATCAAATTATTTATCATATTCTTTGCGGTTTACAACAAATCAGCAAAACTAAATATTATGGCATTCAACTATTAATTGATGTATTAAGGGGTGCTAAAAGCATCAAAATATCTAAAAATCAACTAGATAATATTAGTGAATATGGCAAAATTAATTTTTTATCACGTGATGAATTAGAGTTTATAATTAACTGGATGATCAAGAATAAATTAATTTTAAAAACTAAGTCTTTATATCCTGTTTTGCATCCAACTAACGAAGGAGTTAATTATGGTCGATTTATTAATAAAAGAGATTTGCTTTCATTGAAACAAAGTTTAGATAGTAGATAATAATAATATTATTATTTTATATTTATTTTACAAAATTGTGTTAAAATAATAAATAGGAGGGAGTCAACTAATAAAAAATTAATTAATTTTTTATTAGTTAATTATGTGTGAGATGATGAAAGAAGAGAGAAAAACTATTTTGATAGGATCCTGTTTTAACTTTATTATTGCTATTATAAAGATGTTTGGTGGTCTATTATTTCAAGTCAATGCTTTGTTGGTAGATAGTATATATAGTTTTTGTGACTTTGTTACAGATATTATCTCCATTATAAGTTCTAAACTGGCAGGGAAAAGGCCAAGTAAACATCATCCGTATGGTTTTGGTCGTGTTGAATATATTACTAATTTATTTGTGAGTATGTTGCTTTTGGCAGTAGGTATATTTCTATTGATAAACGCTTTTAAAGCTCAGTTGGAAGTTCCTAACCTATGGGCTCTTTCTATTGTTTTTATTTCTTTGATTTTAAAAACTGTTGTGGTAATGTTTTTGCAAGTTAAAAACAAGCGTTTAAAAAGTAAGACGATAGATGATGGTATAGAAGAGTCCATTCTCGATCTTTATTCCTCAATATTAATTGGGATAGCTATTATTTTATTGCAATTTAGCGATAAAATAGAAATATTTAAATATAGTGATTTGTTTGTCAGCGTGTTTATGTCTTTTCTAATTATGAAGACTGCATTTATTCTTTTAAAAAATAATATTTTAAATTTGCTTGGAACAATAGAAGTTGATGAAAAATTAATTAGTACGATCAAAGAACAAATCAATATTGATAATAAAATTGAGATTAGTGAAATAGAATTAATCAAATATGGACGTTATTATAAGGCTCATTTAGTTCTTTGCCTTAATGGCGATTTAACTTTAAAAAAAGCTCGTCAAATTGAACGCAAAGTCATCAAAAAATTAAAAAAACTCAAAGATATTAAGATTAAAGTAATTAATATTGATTTAGATGTCCTATAGAACAATTCGATGTAAATAAATTTCGACAATTTAACAGTACTTTACACTTGACATTTGACATAGTAATGATATAATGATATTAGGAGGGTATGAAGGATGGAAAAATTAGATAATTTATTAAAAGAATTGGGGATTTCAAAGGTAAAATTAGCTAAGTTTTTGGGTGTATCCCGACAGATGATATATAACTATTTAGAGTTAGATGATATTAATAAGTGGCCAAAAGATAAAAAAGTTTTGCTTTTAAATTTACTTGGTGTTAAATCTGCTGAAGAAATTAAAAATATTAAAATTACAACTGATTATATATTCGACGTTGAAGTCAGATTAAATAGTATTTGTAATGACAGCAATCACATTTCCAATGTCGATGCTTCAAATTCTTTATTATCCGGACTAGGACATAAACAGCAAGAATTGCTTGTTAGTATTATTGATTTATTGAAAGAAAAATTAGAAGACGATAATAATATAGATAATTATAACACAGTCAAATATTTATACCATTTTATTCAGTCACTTGACACATCTAAAGAGTTAAAATATATATTAGGATATGTTGCTAAAGAAACTGGATTTGTTAAACCAATGGAATTTGTCTTTAATGAAGAAGAACAATTTATTTTTGAAAGTATCATGTTTTCAGCCTTCGTTTTATATAATAGCGGTGGGGCGTCTAAAACAAGATTGGCAGAATGTCATAAACGCTTTACCAATCAAATTGAGCAAAAAAAAGAGGAAAAACTGAGTCGTACACTTGAATTAAATAATTTTAAGACATTAGCACTTAAAGAATTAGGATATACGGAAATTAATGAACATAATGCCGCTGAGGTGCTAGAAAAAATTGCTGAAATTCAATCACGGAAAGTTGGTAATTAATACTAACTTTTTTATTAATTGTTCCCCTTTTCTATAAATTTAAGTAGGAGGGGTACTATAATGTTGGCAAGGGTGCCTATAGTAACGCCATATTTTGCATCGAGATTAATAAAGGTTAATAATTATCCATCTGGCAGCAATTAAACACATGAGTCCCCTACTAATCATTATTATTTGAATGAGTGATTAATAGGGTGGATTAGAATTTAAAATGTCATACTTAAATTAATTAAATACGATTAATGAAGTGTGAAGTATAAAAATGCTAATTCTAAAATAAATATTAATGGTATAATTAATGAATAAATTATTAAGATAATATTTTGGTACTTATAACTTGTTTATCATTATTATTTTTAATTAAGATGAAACATGGTATATATATTTATAATCAACATCATATTTTTTTGCCAAAAAAAGCCTATAATGTATATTATGTTAACTTCTAAGAGAGTCTTTAACCTTATTTCTACGAGAAGTTATGTATGTATTTAAAACAAGTGTATGATTACGTGCTACATCTAACATATTTACACTTTCACTTGATAATAAATAGTCTAATAAATCGCAATATTCATATATTCGATTATCAACTATTAATCTTTGAATTTCAGTTAATATTTTAGATATTTCTGTATAAGTTAACGCATCTACTTTATGTACATCAAAGCCATTATAAAACTTCCTAAATCTGTCATCATACTGATATTTTTCAGGATTGTCAAGATGTAGATGATAGCGGTACATACCGGTCATACTTTCAAGCTTAATTGGTATTGTGCCATTTAATTTATCAGTAACATACTCTTTCACTGCCCTGCTCGTTGTAGCATTTTCATAATAACATATAACATGATAATGTGGCTTCTTAAGTGTACCATCGGGATTTAAGTCTTTATCATGTAAAGGACTAAAAGCCATAGGTAAACCTGTTTCAAAAATAATTTCTTCATAATTCTTAGGCATTGACTCTGGATAAAGAACAAATGCCCAATTACGACCTTTTACACTCATAAAATTACCTCCATTTTGTCACGCGTCACACAGACCCCATTGGGGGGTGTCGTAGTAACCC
>CANQMF010000003.1 GCA_947624915.1 uncultured Bacilli bacterium | reverse complement strand
TCCATTGATTAAATTAATTAATGGGCCTGTAGCTCAGCTGGTTAGAGCGCACGCCTGATAAGCGTGAGGTCGATGGTTCAAGTCCATTCAGGCCCACCATGATGGCCCGTTGGTGAAGTGGTTAAACACACATGCCTTTCACGCATGCATACATGGGTTCAAATCCCGTACGGGTCACCAATTTGTTAATGAAGCCTTAGAACAAGGGCTTTTTTTTTACTATTTAAAGTTTTGATATTTTTATTGACTTATACCCTGTAGGGGTATATAATGTTTTTGGTGATATGATGAGGAAAAAGTGTCGGACTTGTGAAGAAAAAAAGAAACTTAATCGTCGTCTTAGCATTATAGAGGGCCAAGTTAGAGGAATTAAAAAGATGATCGATGAAGATCGATATTGTAATGATATTTTAATTCAAGTGGCGGCTGTTATTAAATCACTGAAAAGTGTTAAAGACGAGTTGTTAAAGCAACATATAACCGATTGTGTTAGTAATGATTTGAAAAATGATCATTTAGAAATAATCGAAGAACTGATTGATATGATAAATCGTTTCGAATAGTAATTATGTGAAAATAAATATTTAGTAATTGATTAAGATTGTTTTGTAGCGCTTTGATATGTAGTTATTGATGGCATTTAACTTTAAAAGAATAATGATTAGGTATTTTCATTAAGATATTTTATAATGTTGATTTTTAAGCTGAGTCAATCATTTCGAAAAGATATTTATGTTTAGTTTATAATTAAAATTTAAATAGAAAGGATTAATCAATTGTAGAATTAATTAACATGTTTATAAGATTGATTATATGGTGATATATGAAAAAAGTCATCTTAAAAGTTGGCGGTATGAGCTGTAGTGCATGTTCTATTGGTTTAGAAAAGTTTTTAAATAAACAGGACGATATTATAAAAGCTAGTGTTAATTTAGTATTAGGACAGGTTTTTATTGAATATCAAGATAGCACTTCTTTAGAACAATTGGCTGATTATATCGATAAAGCTGGCTTCATTTTTGAAGGTGTTTATGATCCTAAGAAAAAAGAAAAAGAACAACATAAGTTAATTTATTTAATTATATATGCTATTTTGGCTATGATCATTTTATACGTATCAATGTCTCACATGATTGGTTTACCTGCAATACCAATATTGGACATGCATAATCATCCTATTTATTATGCAACGGCTTTGTTGGTTTTAACTATTCCATATTTGCTTTATGGCTATGACCTTTTTAAAAGTGGTTTTAAAAATTTAATTCATAAAACGCCTAATATGGATACTTTAGTATCATTAGGAGTTTTGGCGAGTTTTGGTTATAGTTTATTTAGTTTTATAAAAATTTTATATGGTCAACATCAATATATTGAATCATTGTACTTTGAATCATGTGCCATTATTATTTTCTTTGTTAAATTGGGGCGTTTTGTTGATCATCAGAGTAAGGAAAAAACGAAAGAGGCATTAAAGGAATTAGTATCTATAACCCCAGATAAAGCTTTAATTAAAGATGGTGCTGGTGAGCACGAAGTAACTATTGATGAGGTAGTAAAAGGAGATATTTTAGTATGTAAACCAGGTATGAAGATTGCTGTAGATGGAATAATTATAGATGGAATGGCACATATTGATGAAGCTTTTATTACAGGTGAGTCTACGCCAGTAAAAAAGGAAGTTAACAGTAAAGTTATTGCTGGTAGTATGAATTATGATGGATATATTTTATATCGAGCTTTAAAAATTGGTCGAGAATCAACAATCTCAGAAATAGTTCGCTTAGTAATTGAATCAACTAATACTAAGGCACCGATAAGTCGGGTAGCTGATAAAGTTAGTGGTTATTTTGTACCTATTATCATGATTATATCTTTTCTGGCCTTTTTAGGGCATATTATATGTGGGACAAGTTTCAGTGGAGCTTTTAATATTGGTGTTACAGTTTTAGTAGTGGCTTGTCCATGTGCTCTAGGACTTGCTACACCTTTAGCGATGGTGGTAAGTATTGGTAAGTGTGCTAAAAAGGGAATTCTGGTTAAAACGAGTGCTATTCTAGAAGAGGCAAGTAAAATTAATACTATTGTGTTTGATAAGACAGGAACTTTGACGTATGGTAATTTAAAAATAGCAAAAATTTTTAATTATGGTGCTAGAAGTGAAGAAGATCTAATAGATATGGTTAGCTCATTAGAGTGCATGTCGACACATCCTATAAGTCAAGCTTTTAATAATCCTGAACTTAAAAATAAATATGTAATAAGTGATTTCGCTAATATTGAGGGGATAGGAATTAGAGGCAAAATCAATGGTAAAGATATATATGCTGGAAGTTATAAACTTTTTAATCTTTTAAAAGTTAATAATTATCATTGTCAGGATGAGGATGTTTTAACTGATTTAGGCTGTAGTTTAATATATGTCTTTTTGGATAATGAGCTTATTGGTTTAATTGGTGTTACAGATATTATTCGTGAAGATGCTAAAGTAGCTGTTAATGAGTTATTTAAGGAACACAGGGATGTTATTATGTTAACGGGTGACAATGAAAAAACAGCACATATTATTGCTAAAGAATTAGGAATTAAACAAGTTATTGCTAATGTATTGCCAAAAGATAAGACAAAGGTTATAAAGGATCTAATGGCTGATGGTAAAAAGGTATGTATGGTTGGTGATGGTGTTAATGATGCCCCAGCTCTTGCTTCTGCAACCATTGGTATAAGTCTTGGAAATAGTACTGATATTGCTACTGACTCAGCTGATGTAATATTAATGCAAAATGATTTAGTTAAAATACCTTTATTAATAAAAATTAGCTGTAAAACGATCCTTAATATTAAACAGAATTTATTTTGGGCTTTTTTCTACAATATATGTATGGTAACGATATCTATTGGGTTATTAAAACCCTTTGGTATAATGATGAATCCTATGTTGGGAGCTCTTGCTATGACTTTAAGTAGTTTAACAGTTGTTTTAAATGCATTAAGATTAAAATGTTAATTGGGGGAGGTGATAGTATGAAGAAAACAGTAAAGGTAGAAGGAATGAGTTGCGAACATTGTGCCAATAGAGTGAAAAAGGCTTTGCGACAATTAGACATGGTTCAAGATGTAGTGGTTAATTTGGAAAAAGGTGAAGTAATTATTATGTCTGAGCAAGAACTTGATAATAATTTGATTAAGGAACAAATTGAAGATTTAGGTTATATTGTTAAGGCATAGGTGATAAAGTGGAAAGATATCAAGAAATAGAAAGAAGCATAATTAAAAAGTACCGCAAAGATATTTGGAGTAAATTTGTTAGAGCTGTTCAAAATTATGAATTAATTAAAGATAATGATAAAGTGATGGTATGTATATCAGGTGGGAAGGATTCTTTTTTACTTGCTAAGTGTGTTCAAGAGTTACAAAGACACGGAAAAGTATCCTTTGAAGCTTGTTATGTAGTAATGGATCCAGGTTATAATAAGGAAAATCGTTTGACTATTGAAAAAAATGCAAAAATTTTAAATATACCAATTATGTTTTTTGAGAGTGATATATTTAATGTAGTAACAACTCTGGAAACTAAAAGTCCTTGTTATTTATGTGCAAGAATGCGTAGAGGATACCTTTATAGTAAAGCCCAAGAATTAGGATGTAATAAAATCGCTTTAGGTCATCATTTTAATGACGTTATTGAAACTACTTTGTTATCGATGTTTTATGGTGCGGAGGTAAAAACAATGATGCCTAAATTACATAGTGATAATTATAAGGGTATAGAATTGATTAGGCCTATGTATTTAATCAAAGAAGAGGATGTTATTAGCTGGCGAAATAGTAATAATTTAAATTTTATTAATTGTGCTTGTCGTTTTACAGAGTCATGTGCTATAAATGACAATGGGACTAGTAAACGTTTAGAAATGAAAAAGTTAATTACAGCTTTGAGAAAAATCAATCCTGATATTGAGCATAATATTTTTAAAAGTTTAGATAATGTTAATTTAAATTGTGTTTTAGGTACAACTAAGGAAGGCAAACATCATAGTTTTTTAGATAATTATGATGATTAAAAGGGCTATTGATGAATGGCCCTTTTAGATGCACAATAAATGTTTATAATCTATTCTGTGATCTGTCTTTAGTTAATTTGTAGACTTTAGGTTTATCGGTGAGTTGATGGTAATTCCATTCGTCGTTTTCTAAGATATAATAACTGTCAGTATTAAAACAGGTTAAATATTGTTTAATGATATTCATTTCATTTCGGTTATTAATAACAATGTCATAGATATTAAAACCTAATTTTTCTAATTGACAAAGATATAAGCTAGGAATATTTTTGCCGTTACAGCATAAAACAATTTTAATATCATCAATATGGTTTATGGCTTTTATATTTCTGATTATATCTTTAAGTGGTTGGTCTATTGAAATAAAAGCAAAAATATGTGGTTTAGCTATGTTGGTTAAATAGGACTTTAGATCGTTATAGTTAGAATATATTTTTTGAAATAATGATTTATTTTCACGGCATATGCCTAGTGTTGGTAACTTATTAAAGGTGTGTATTTGATGTGTTTTAGCATTGAAAAAGGAAATGATGAACATCTTAAGAGCAAAAGTGCTTCTTTTTTTTAAAAAGGGGTTAGCAAAGGTTGCTACTTTGGTGTAACAGTCATCTAAGTCAATTATTTTTACTTGTTTATCAGATGTATATTGAATATTATTAGCTTTGTAGTCTGTGGGATAAATATAATGATCTGTAAGTTCTTCAGCGTTTCGAATCACTTGTTCTATAATATATTTTTTTTCATCAAATGATAGTGTATCATATATTTTATTTAAACTATAGCCATCATAAAAAGTCCCGACAACACCACGAAATTGACCATTAATACATAATATATCATGAATTAAATCGGTATAGTGTATCTGGTTACGGCGTTGTAATAATTTTTTTATTCTTTTTTGATAATGTAATAAATTGGGATTGATGCTGTACATATTCAGTTGTGATTTAACTTCAGAATGATATAGTTTAATTGCCATATTATCTTTAACGTATACAGAACCGAAAGTTCCAGAACCAATAAATACTAGATTATAAAAATCTTCCTTTTCCATATTGATCATGAAATCATCTCCACAATATAAGTTATTATAGCAAAAAAATGTTAAATGGTAAATTGATGGGTAATTGACTTATTGACAAAAATAAATTATAATTTATGTTAGAATAGTTAGGAATAGAATGGTGGTTTATTTATGCGAAAAATTATTGGACTTTTAGCGATAATAGTTACATCAACATTATTGTTATTCACTCAAGATACTAGCGAATTTATGTTTATTGTGTATTTGTTGATTTTGTATTTAGGAAATTCCTTTTTAATTTCTAAATTAGTCAATAATGACTTAGTACCTCTTTTAACAACGACAGAAATATTTTATATTTTAGATTTTTATCTCTTGTTGAATAATGACCTATATGGTTCTATTGTCTTTTGCTTTTTGGCAGTAGCATTTAGTTTTTTAAGTATTGTATGTTTAGTTAAAGAAGTAAGGCGTGATTTGCCAAAGGAAGAGATTGCTAATGAGCCGGAGCACTTTGAAAAAATGCGAAAGGTGTCACTTGTTCTTTGTATAATTGCCTTTGTGTATAATATTATTTTGTTAGGATTAATTGATTATAGTGTAGCAGAATGTGTTTATCCACTTGCAATGTTAATTATGACACTGTTAATGACTTCTGTTATAGTATATCAGGGTTTTATAGGCTACAACCTTCACAAACAAAAGAGTAAAGCTAAAAAAGAAATGTTAGTAGTATCAGCTATTTCTGGTAATATAAACACATTTAATATAAATAAGAAGGAAAATAACAGATACAAGGGACTACTTATCAGTAATCGACCATATTTCATGCTGTCTATCTTTTATCTTTTGTTTTTGCCTTTTGTTTTAAATAATGAAAGTAATATAATGCGTATTGTTCATATTTGCTTTTTTGTGTATATTTTTGTTGTTATGTATTATCCATTATCTAAATGTGAATTTTATGGATTTAGAAAGAATGATTCCAAATACCGTATAAGTTGGAAGGAACATTTTAAAAAGTCATTTGTTTGTAACCTAATTTTCTTATTATGTGGAATTACTTTGTCATTTACTTTATATTATGTACATAATAGTAATGTTGACTACCAAGGCTCTAGGATACATTCTCATGATTCTAGTATTTCATTTACTGAAGAAGATTATGATAAACTTGAGTTAGAAGTAAGAAATGATTATGAGGGAATATCTTATGTTGGATTTGAGTCTAATGACAATGAATTTACTAATGATTCTGGTGAAAAATATAAAAGATTATATATCTACGTTTATACAGATGAAAGTGATATAGTATATTTATATAAATATATTAAGTACACAACGACATCACCTGATCATAAAAAGGGTGAAATAGAAGCACCTAAGACAAGAGTTATTGCTGACTTCGATAAAACAGAAATAGGTAATCGCAATATATCCTTCTTTTAGTAGCTAGTAATAGCTACTTTTTTTCTTGATATAAAAATTAACATATTGTATAATGATAAAGTAAGGATGTACAAGTATGAAAGAAGAATGCAAAAAAATATATATTGTTTTAACATATCCTGGGACCATACTGTCACGTATTATTAAATTTTATACATGTAGTGAATTCTCTCATGCTTCTTTATCATTAGATAAACAACTAGATGAAATGTATAGCTTTGGGAGATTGAATGCTTATAATCCCTTCGTAGGCGGTTTTGTTCATGAAAACATTAAGTGGGGCACTTTTAAGCGATTTAAAAAGACTGTAACTGCTATTTATTCAATTGAGGTTACAGAGGAGCAATATGAAATCATTAGGAATATTATTGAAAAATTAAAAGAGCACAAAGATGATTATAAATTTAATATTATGGGGTTATTTGGTGTGGCTTTTCATTTTAAATTATCTAGAAATAAGAAATTTTATTGTGCAGAATTTGTCAAGTATTTAATAGAAGCTGCTAATATTGAATTAGATTTACCAGAGTTGATTAAGCCTAATGATTTTCAATATTTAAGGAACTTAAAGCTTGAATATAAGGGCGAGTTATATAAGTATCATTTGAGTTTTAATTACCTATGATGTAGAGGATATATGCGAAGAAGAAAAAATAATAGAATATTTAAAAAGTCGTATACGTGGTTAGTATTATTGTTACTGTTTCTTTTCTTTTCCTATTTTGCAGATGATATTAATCGATATATTAGTAATGATATTAATCGTGCTAGTATAGGAACTTCTTATACTTTAGCAGATATTCCAGATTATGCTGGGGATGACTATGTTATTATAAATAATAACGAACCATATTTTGATGAAGATGATTTAAAAATTTCTTCTTTAGAAAAATATAGTAATTTGGATAGTTTAGGCCGTTGTGGTAGCGCTATTGCTAAAGTTGGAAAAGAAACAATGCCTACTGAGGATAGAGGTTCTATTGGTATGGTTAAACCTAGTGGTTGGCATACGGTCAAGTATGATATTGTTGATGGCAAATATTTGTTTAATCGTTGTCATTTAATAGGATACCAATTAGCTGGGGAGAATGCTAATGAAAAAAATTTAATAACTTGTACAAGGCATACTAACGTGGTTGGCATGTTAAAATTTGAAAATGAAGTAGCCGAATACGTAAAAAAAACTGATAATCATGTTCTTTATCGTGTCACTCCGATATACGAGGGGGATAATTTATTAGCTAGTGGCATTTTAATGGAAGGATTATCTATTGAAGATAAGGGTAAAGGTATTAAATTTAATGTGTATGTTTATAATGTTCAAGATGGTATATATATTGATTACGCAACAGGTGAAAGTAGACTCAATAAATAGACTGTCGAATAACAGTCTATTTATAAAACAATTGTTAAAACGGGTTTAACAATTAACAACAATATTTTGTATAACATAAGATATACTGGGAGTAGCAATTATAGTATATAAAATTATTGTTTTTGTTAGTTTAAAATAAAACTTTAGTATAATAATTAGTGATTATACTGAGTTCTACAATCAAAATAAAAACAATAACTTCATTATAGAATATGTATCAAAAAATATTTTGGTACTATTATAATGAAAAAAATAATATCTTTATTACAATAAAGTTCTATATAATCCTTTCTTAATTAGTAAGTTATTCTTTTTAATAATTTATTAGTTGTTGGCGTCAACAATAAATTTATAAATAACAACCATTTTTAACTCTTAAACATTATTAATCCTCTGTTATGACCTTTTTGAATTTTACTTGGCTAAGTGCTACAATTATGATTGTTACTTCTATCTGGTGTTAATCCTTTAACAATTTATTTAAACATAAAGGATATTAAGAAGGGAGTATTTGAATATCATTTTAATTGTAATAATGTACCTAGGGTTTAAAACATAATAAAACATTAAAAGATACGAGAAAATGGGACTGACCAGATCAAATGGCAGTCCTTTAATGTTTTGTGAACTTAGTTTTGAGAATAGCTATAATATTAGTAGAAATCAGATTGCCAGATTCACGACTGCTGTGACTATTAAATTTTCAAATATATAGTAACAAATTATCATAGTGAAAACAACTATTATAATTATTTGCTTTTTATTATAAATTTTAAATTTAAAATGCTGTTGTTTTTGTGATAAAATTATATTGATGGCTGTAAAAATAATTTGAATTAAAGTGTTTAATGATAGTCGCTAGTATGAATTTAAGACAAGTAAGGAGGTAGAAGTTATGGATATTAAGGAAAAGGCAAAGTTATTTGCGATTGAAGCTCATATGGGACAAGTTAGAAAAAGTGAGCCTGATAAGCCAATGATAATACATCCAATTAGCGTAGGGCAACTTTTAGAGAACTTTGGTTATGATGAAAATGTTGTAGCCGCTGGTTATTTACATGATGTTGTAGAAGATACTAAATATACAATGAAAGATATTGAAAGAGAATTTGGCAAAGATATAGCTAATCTTGTGAATGATGCCTCAGAGCCTGATAAATCGTTAACTTGGGAAGAAAGAAAGAAATATATTATAGAACATACAAAAAAATTGCCACTTAGAAATAAATTGGTAATTTGTGCTGATAAAATAAATAACTTAGAAGACTTATTTTTAAAATTTGAAAAAAGTGGTAAAAGAGATTTTTCGGCGTTTAAAAAGGGAGAAACATTTCAAAAATGGTATTATACAAGTATTTATGAAAGTCTCATATTGGGGGAAGATAAAGATTTACCCATATTTAAACAATTAAAAGATATTTTAGATAAAGTTTTTTATAAAAAAGAAGATTCATTCCTAAACGACATCATTTTTGTGGATAACAAAGATTATTATATGAAGTTAAAACAGTTACATGCCCAAAAGACTGAATTGCAAAGGCTTAAAGCATTAGTTAAGCTTTATAAACCCTTCGTTATTGAATTTAGTGGTACGCCTAGAACAGGGAAAACTACGATAATAAATAACTTATATGATTTCTTTAAAAAAGGTGGGTTTGAGGTTTCTTTAATAGAAGAATTTACAACATCTAAGCATTATAAAGAAAATTTAAAAAGTGAGTTTAATAAAATGGGAGTAGGAAATGCCAATATTGCTATCATGGAAAAAGTATATGAACAACTACAAGTAGCTCTTTCTTCTGAAAAGGAAATTATTTTAATTGATAGATCTATCAATGACCGACAAGTATGGAATTATAGAAGGTTTATTCGAGGTGATATGTCAGAAGAACAGTATTTCATGTCTAGAGATAAATACGCTCAAATTTCAAAACAATTAATAAATTTTTTGGTGATTACTTATGCTGAGCCATTGATTTCCTTGAGACGAGATTATATTTCTAGTTTAGCGTTAGAAAGACGAAACTTTCTAAATCAGGATAACATTGCTGAATATAATGATTGCTTAAATTCATTGAGAGACTTGTTTTCAAAGAGTGTCGATTCATATTTATTATTAGACACATCTAATTTAAGTATAAATGATACAACTATTGCAGTTGCACAGAAAATACTTCCAACTATGAGAAAAGAATATATTAATGCGTTTGGGAAAAAATATAATTTGCATAGTCGTAACTAGCTTTGAATTTTGCTAACATAAATTAATAGAAGATATTTCTTAGTTTAAGTTAGAAAAATCCTAGGTTTATATGCATTTTAAATATAGGTAGTTATACGAAATGTTATTATTCGGCATAACATTTGTGATGAAAAAATCATCAACATGGTGATGACTTTATTTATTTAATACTTTGATTCTAGTTGGCTCATCAATACTAAAGCCATATCTTATTCTTTCTTCGCTGCTTAACTCTATGTTGTGATTGAATTTTTTAAACTTACGGTATAAAAGAAGATCGTGATATGTTTCTTCGATACTTCCTTTGCAACTATTTATATAGCCACATCTCTCAAAGGAGTGTTTTATGATTTTAAATAATTCATAGATATCTTCGCGATTGTCAAATAGGGCAAGACGACATATAAGATCTGCCCCTTCGATATTAGCGTTTCTTTCAAGCAAGTAAAAATCTTGCTTTTTTCGGTACAAGCTTCTGGAGATTATTCTATGGGCTCTTTTTATAGGTTGTGGAACGATGGAGTCCGTTCGAATAAACAAATCAAATATTCCTTTGTAGGCTTTTTTTAAAATATCGTTTGGGGCGTTAACAATCCCTTCACTCATTAAAAATTCATAAGAGTGTTCAATTTCATGTGCAATCACGAAAATAAGAAAATAATTTTTTAGTGCTTTTTCATCACTAGATTTTAATATAGGTAAAAAATCAATTACCTGTTTATTTAGCCATTTGTTTGTGGCGTCTAAAAATATTGTTATTCTTGATGGAGAAGCATTGAAGAAAGCTGCATGTTTGTTTTTATTGTTAATTTGATAATTGATTAAATTTTGATCATTTTTTTTTGGCAATAATAATTGTAAAGAGTATTCTAAGTCTGATTTATTTAAATCACTTTTTTGAACGATACTTAGAATTTCTTTTAATTTTAAAAGACTGTCCTTATTACTATCTATAATATTAGACATATTATCCCTCCTTGTTGTTTCTTTATTATATTTGATGATAACATTATTGTCAATTTATTGCGAATTAATTAGTATTTAATTGTATTAAATGATATTGTTTTAAAAAGTTAAATTATGATAAGATATTAATAGAAAAACTCTTTAATAATCAAGTAGTATTTGTTTGTCAAAGTTTTTTTTTTTTGATATAATTGTTAAAGGTGAAAGATATGACAAAATATGATGAATCTTCAATTAAAATTTTAGATGGTTTAGAGGCAGTTAGAAAAAGGCCGGGTATGTATATTGGTTCTACTGATAAGCGTGGCCTACATCATTTAGTATGGGAGATTGTTGATAATTCTATTGATGAAGTTATTAATGGTTTCGGTAATAAAATAAAAATTATTATTCATTCTGATCACAGTATTAGTGTTGAAGATGAGGGACGTGGAATACCTGTCGGCAAACATGCTAATGGGATGGATACACCTGAGGTTATATATACCATTTTACACGCTGGAGGTAAGTTTGAGTCTAGCGGCTATACCGTATCTGGTGGTCTACACGGTGTTGGAGCATCTGTTGTTAACGCTCTATCTAAGTGGATGGAAGTAACTATTCGCAAAGATGGTTATGAATACTTTATTTCTTTTAAAGATGGTGGTAAAGTTAATCAAAAGTTAACTAAAAGAGATAAAACATCAAAGACGGGAACGAAGGTTCGTTTTTTACCAGATGACGAGATTTTCTCAACAACTAATTTTTCGTTTACAACGATTTGTGAGAGAATGCAAGAAAGTGCTTTTTTGTTACATAATTTAACTGTTGAAATTATTGATGAAGAAGATAAAAAGTCAGAGGTGTTTCATTATGAAAATGGATTGCAGTCTTTTGTTGAGTATATAAATGATGATAAAAAACCATTACATAAAGTAGTTGAATTTAGCGGTGTTAAAGATGAGATGGAAGTTAATATAGCCTTTCAATACACGGATTCTTACTCTGATAATTTAGTTTCTTTTGTGAATAACGTTAAGACAATCGATGGTGGAACTCATGAGATTGGCTTTAAAACGGCTTTGACAAGAGTTTTTAATGACTATGCTCGTAACAATGGATATTTTAAAACAAAAGATAAGAACTTTGAAGGACCTGATACTAGGGAAGGGCTTACTGCTATTATTAGTTTGAAGATACCGGAACATTTATTACAATTTGAAGGTCAGACTAAATCCAAATTAGGTACGCCACTAGCTCGTACTGTTGTAGAAAGTATTGCAACAGAGAAATTACAATATTTTCTAGAGGAAAATAAAGAGGTCGCTACTAAGATCTTAGAGAAAATGGTTAAAAGTAAAACGGTTAGGGAAGCTGCAAGAAAGGCTCGTGATGAGGCTAGAAGTGGAAAAGATAAGGGCAAGAAAGAACGCGTTATTAGTGGAAAATTGACTCCAGCTCAAACTAAAAATCCTAAGATTAATGAATTATTTCTAGTTGAGGGAGATTCAGCTGGGGGAAGTGCTAAAACTGGTCGAGATCGTAAGTATCAGGCAATTTTACCATTGCGTGGCAAGGTTTTAAATACTGAAAAGGCCAATTTAGAAGAGGCTTATAAAAATGAAGAAATTAATACGATGATACATGCTATTGGAGCAGGTGCTGGTAGTGATTTTGACATTAATGATAGTAATTATGATAAAGTAATTATTATGACAGATGCTGATGTTGATGGATCACATATTCAAATTCTATTACTAACATTTTTCTATCGATATATGAAACCCCTTATTGAAACAGGACATCTATATATAGCGATGCCCCCTTTATATAAAATAGAATGCGGCAAAGAAGGGGAATATGCTTGGACTGAAGATGACCGTAAATTTTTACTGGATAAATATAAAGGAAAGCCGACCAAAACTCAGCGCTATAAAGGTTTGGGAGAGATGGATGCTAGTCAGTTATGGGAAACAACGATGGACCCTAAAACGCGAAGTTTGATTAAAGTGAGTATTAATGATGCAGCATTAGCAGAAAAAAGAGTGTCTATTTTAATGGGGGATAAAGTTGAGCCAAGAAAAGACTGGATTGAAGAAAATGTTGAGTTCTCTTTAGAGGATAATTACAAGATTAATTAGGGTGGTTTTATGAAAACGATTATTGGTGTTATACCACGTGTTATGAATGTTGATGGAAGGTCATTACTTTATATAAGTGATTTAGTTAGAAAGTTGATATTGATGTATGATTGTTATCCTTTCTTGATAATACCTCCTAAGAACGTTGACTATGCGAAAAGTAGTGGAACGGATATAGGACATATGACAAAAGAAGAAAAGACGTTTTGGTATAAACAGTTAGACATGTGTGATGGTATCTTAATGACAGGTGGTAAAAGACAGTATGAATTTGATCGTTTAACATATGAATATGCTGTTTTAAAAGATATTCCTTTACTTGGTATATGTATGGGCATGCAGGTTATGTGTAATACTGATAATTCAACAATGGATTATTATGATGTACCTAAGAAGAATGTTTCACATATCAATCATTATGTTCCGGATTCTTCTAACTGTCATGAAGTTACAATTAAAAGAAATTCTAAATTATATCATATCGTTCATACTGATAAATTAATGGTTAATAGTTTACATCACTTTCATATTGAAAAAGTTAATACTTTAAAAGTTAGTGCTTTAAGCAGTGATGGATATATTGAAGCGGTTGAAATACCAAATAAACGTTTTATTGTTGGTGTTCAGTGGCACCCAGAAATGGTCGCATCGACCGATTTAGCTAATAAAAAAATTATTGAATGTTTTATTAAGACAGCAAAAGAGGTGAATTATGAAAAATCAGACAGAAGAAAAGAATATATTAGGTAAAATTTATGATTACACGTTAGAAGAAATTATGGAAAAACGTTTTGGTGAATATGCTAAAGATATCATCCAAAATCGTGCTATACCGGATGTTAGAGATGGATTAAAGCCTGTTCAAAGACGTATTTTGTATGCTATGTTCCGTGATCATAACACATATGATAAAGCTCATAAGAAATCAGCTACAGCCGTTGGAAATGTTATGGGACATTATCATCCACATGGCGATTCTTCAATTTATGAAGCTATGGTTCATATGAGTCAGTGGTGGAAACAGAATGCTTGTTACATTGATATGCATGGAAATAATGGTTCTATGGATGGTGATGGAGCAGCTGCAATGCGTTATACGGAAGCAAGACTTTCAAAGATCAGTGGCGAACTTTTAAAAGATATTGATAAAAATACTATTGAATGGGCGCCTAACTTTGATGATACTTTATATGAGCCGACAGTTCTTCCAGCTAAGTACCCTAATTTATTAGTTAATGGCGCTAAGGGTATTAGTGCTGGTTATGCAACAGAGATTCCACCACATAATTTAGGTGAAGTAATTGATGCAACTATCAAAAGAATTGATAGTCCAAATTGTCGTTTGGAAAGTATATTAGATATTATCAAAGGTCCAGATTTTCCAACTGGGGGAATTGTTGAAGGTCACAAACAGATTGTTGAAGCATTGACTAAAGGAAGAGGTCGAATTGTTGTTCGTGCTAAATACGAAATAGTAAACGAAAAAAGTAAGAAACAAGTTATCATTCATAATATACCTTTTGAGATCAATAAAGCCTTATTGGTTAAAAAAATTGCTGATATTATTTATGACAAAAAGTTAGATGGTTTAACAGAAGTAAGGGATGAATCAGATCGTGAAGAATTAGTACGCATTGTACTTGATATAAAAAAAGATGCTGATGTTGACAACATTTTAAATTACTTATTTAAAAATACTGAGTTACAGGTTAATTATTCGTATAATATGGTTGCTATTGTTAATAGAAGACCAATGTTGGTAGGTGTCATAGATATTTTAGATGCATATATTAAACATCATCGTGAGGTTATTTTAAGGAGAACTAAGTTTGACTTAGAACATGCAAAAGAACGATTGCATATTGTTGAAGGCTTCCTCAAAGCTTTAGACATTTTAGATGACATTATTCATACTATTCGTCACAGCAAAAATAAGGGTGATGCGATTAAAAACTTGGTGGAACAGTATGCTTTTACGGAAAAGCAAGCTGAAGCTATTGTTAATTTGCAGTTATACCGTTTGACTAATACTGACGTTTCTGTTTTTGAAGAGGAATATGCTAATTTACTACGTATTATTCGTGGCCTAGAAGCTATTTTAGTTGATGAAGAACGCTTGAAAAGTGTAATGAAAGAAGAATTACGTAATATCAAAAAAGAGTATGCTACACCTAGAAAAACAGAGATTCATGATGAGATAACGGAGATAAAAATAGATACAATTGCTATGATACCAAAAGAAGATTGCGTAGTGGCAATTACTAAAGAAGGATATATTAAAAGAGTATCAATAAGAAGTTATTCAGCTAGTGATGATGTTACTAATTTAAAGAATGGTGATTATTTAATTGGTTTATACCAATTAAATACAATGGATACTATTTTAGTCTTTACTAATTTGGGTAATTATTTATATGTTCCAGTATATGAAATACCTGATTTAAAATGGAAGGATATGGGAAAACATATAAGTAATATTATTAAGATTAGTTCTGATGAAACGATTTTAGCTAGTTATCCTGTAGCTGATTTCAATGATGAAAAAAATGTTACTCTATTTAGTAAAAATGGTATGGTTAAGAAGACTAAGTTAAATGATTTTAAGGTTCAACGTTATACTAAACCAATTATGTGCATGAAATTAAAAGCTGATGATGAAGTAATTGGTGTTGATTTGAAAGATGGTGCTAATACTTTCATTACAACACATCATGGTTATGGTTTAAAATATCGTAGTGATGAGGTACCAGTTACCGGATTAAGAAGTGCTGGTGTTAAGGCTATCTCATTAAAAAATGATTTTGTGGTAAGTGCTAATACTTTTGATGATGAGGATATGTTAACTATTATTACTAATAGGGGAACAGCTAAACGTGTTAGATTGAGTGAGTTTGAACAGACTAATAGAGCACGTAAGGGTGTTTTGACCGTCCGTGATGTTAAAACTAATCCATATTTTATTTTTAAGACTTTTATAATAAATAATAGTAATTCCTTGATATATAAAACTAAAGATGATTTTACAGAAGTTAAAATAACAGAATTCCCAATTACAGATCGTTATAGTACGGGAACTCAGTTTACTAAACAAAATTTATTAGATATCTTTATCAAAAAGAATTTAGAAAATCCCGGTAGTATTAAAAATGAAGAACCTGCAGTTAGTAAACAAATGGTTAAGGAAGTTACTCTTGAAAGCATTGATGAGCGAATGATGACTATTGATGACTTTTTAGATAATTTTGATATTAGTGATGAATAAATGAGCCTTTCAAACGGCTCATTTATTATATTAATTTATTGTTTACACCTGTTTTAAACTATGCTATAATAGGCGTAATTTAGGTTGTTTAGGTGATTAGGTGGATACAATGGACAGTTTAGATATTACTAGTGATGAACAAAAGTTATGGGATCTTTTAATTAGTGAAGATACAATTAATATAACCAAAGATCGTACATTTTTGATATGGCTTATTAGCAATAAAAAGTTCAAACAAGCTCTCTTTTCACGTTTTTCTTTTCATGGCTATAATTCAGTTTTTAATTTTATATTGACTTTATTAACGGAGGAAGAATTTTATATATTTATTGATAAGTATACTTTGGATTTAATTGATCACCTAAATGAAAAAGTGACGGCAATTCATTCTATTCTTTTAAATCAAAACCCTGTGATTGATCAAATTTTAAAACACTCACCTTTTGCTGATTATGTGGTATCTTCCTTTAGTGATTTTAGTTGTTTTATTGAAGATTTACCTGATAGTAGAGCTATTAGTTTGTTTGAAAATATCATGCATAATAATCCAGAAAAGATTACGCTTCTTACCCAATTAAGTCCAAAAAATCAATATGCCGTTATTAAAAGTATGGGGGTTTATCATTTTTATGATGTTAATTTAGTGTATCCAATCTTTGAATATTTAGATAATGAAGTGATAACTTTATTAATTAGTGAAAAACCTTTTGATGACTATTTTGTTAATTTATCAATTGATCAAATAATGTCGTTTATCCATAGTGGTCTAGTCTTACCATATGCTTTTTCATTTAAAGAAAATTTTATTAAAAAAATAAACACCATATATGATCCTAATGTATACCGCATATTACAACAAAAAATAATTAATACATCATATGATAATTTTAGAAGAATGCGTTCTAAACATTTGTCTTTGTGTTTGCAATATTTTGAGGAACAACATATTAAATATGATGATATTGATCTTAACCCTTATTATGGTTCTAGTACAATATTACCTAGTAGTGTGTATGATGATATATATGATGATGAAAAACTAGAATTAGCTCGTGAACAGTTTTACGATAGACAAGTTGATCAAATCATGCGCTGTAATGGTTTATTGCCCGAATATGAAAGTATTTATATAACTGGTAATATTAATATAGCTGATATTGATAAAAATTATTATTTAAAAACACAACTAGAACAGTGGTTTAAATGTAATCAGGATAAACAAGTCTTATACTCGATTCTTAGTCGTGCGACGACCAAGCGCTTACAAGAAATTCTTATTGATCGGTTTTTTAAGGATATTCCTTATAATTTCTTAATTAACCTAAATAATGTTATTCGTTTTTTCAGTAATATTGATTGGAATTTACTTCATATGAACGATGAGGAGTTAAAAAATTTAAGTGATAGATTAAGAAGATATCGAAAGATCATTAATTTTAATGATTTATCAAGAACAGAACAGATATCCTTTTATCACGAGTTTGATCGCCATACTGATTATCAAGCTATGTTCTATGATGATTTCAATTTAGCACGTCGTACTGCTTATGAAGATATGAATAATAAAGTGTTTAATCCTAAAACTCATAATAGTTTATTAAATCATCAATTATCTAAACAGTATGGCATAGATATATATGAGTTAAAAGGTGAGCCTTTTTATGGTTATATACATGTTTCTAAAATAAGAAGAAGTGAAGAATTAAATGGTACTGATCATGATCGGGTGTCTTTATTTTTAAATGAACCACTAGAGGATATTGAAAATCCTATTGGATCATCGATATCTTTAATTGGATATTTAAAATTAAATACGGTAAGAAAAGTTAAAGATTATACAGCCTTTGGGTATAGTTATTTAATCCCAGAACGGATTGCCCATGTATATCATGCTGACTCTTATTCGTCTTTTAGAAGAACAGGTACTGGTACCCGTAAAATAAATGAAATATATACAGCTTATGATTTATTGAAAAAAACTAGGAGATATAGTGAAATATTGTATCAGGAGGTAAACAATAGTCTATTAGATGAAGATGTATTGAAAAATTATGATCCATTAAGGCCTAGTTATTTATATTGTTATGATGAAGTGACAAGCATAGATGTGGCTATTGCTAGTCAAAGAAAGCTTTCAATATTATTGGTACATACTGATTGTTATGAACAAGAATTAGAGCACTATAATGATTACAATTATGACAATGAATATATTACAACTTTAGGTGAAATTTATAAGATAAAAACTTATCGTAAGATGTAATGGAGCAAGTCAAATTATATGTTTGGCTTTTTCTAATGATTAATGTATAATTGTACTGGGTGGTAGAATGAATGTAGTAATTGTTGGTGGTGGAGCATCTGGCCTTACAGCTTCAATTATAGCTAGTTATGGTAATCACCAAGTAACTATTTTAGAAAAGAATAATAAATGTGGTAAAAAACTGTTAATGACAGGTAATGGTAAATGTAATTATTTTAATAATGACTTTACCATTAGACATTATCATAGTTCTAATATTGATTTATTGGCTACAATTATTAATGATAGTTCTAAGACAAAAATACTAAATTTTTTTGATAGTCTTGGCTTGGTCGGCAAAATTAAAAATAATTATTTTTATCCCGTTACTAATCAAGCTCTTACTGTTAATCAGTTATTGATAAGAAAAGCTAGAAGTAATGGTGTTAATATTCAAACCAATATAGAGGTAATTAATATTAAGTATGACGGCAAATATCATATTTTTACCAATAATGGTGAATATGAAGCTGATATTCTTGTTTTAAGTACTGGGTCAAAGGCTTATCCTATAACGGGAGCAAATGGTTTTGGTTATGAATGTTGTAAGGCTTTTAATCACCATATTGTTAAGCCTTTACCAGCTTTAGTACAATTAAAAAGTAATTTTAAATATTGCCATGAATGGAATGGACTTAGATGTGATGTTATATTGGCTTTGTACATTAATGATGAATTATGGCGCGAGGAACAAGGTGAAATTCAATTAACGGATTATGGCATTAGTGGTATTGCTTTATATCAATTGAGTAGTCATGCTGTTAGATGTTTAGATAGAGGTGATAAGGTTGATATCAAAATCAACTTTTTACCTTGGCTAAAAGAAAGTGTAAGTGATTATTTAAATAAAAGAAATAATTTGTTATTGGATAATAATATTAGCGAGTTGTTAGATGGTATGTTACATTATAAAATTAGTAATATTTTACTAAAAAAGAATAATATTCCCTATGAAGCACGATATGATCAGTTAAGTAGTCAACAAAAAAATAATCTATTTAATGATTTAACTAATTTTAAATTAATGATTAACGATTATAATGGGTATGATAAGGCTCAGGTCTGCTCTGGTGGTGTTCCGCTTACAGAAATAAATATAGAAACAATGGCATCCCTTAAGCAAGAAAATCTCTATCTTATAGGGGAATTATTAGATGTTGATGGGGAATGTGGTGGTTATAATTTGGGTTTTGCTTGGTTATCAGGTATATTAGCAGGAATGGATATTAGGGGGAAAAAATGATAAGGTTAAAAGATATTAAGCTTTCATTAGATGAAGATATTATTATGCTCAAAAGGAGATGCGCTAAGAAGCTCGGTATTAAGGAGAATTTGATTAAAGAAATACAAATTCGCAGCGAATCTCTTGATGCCCGTCATAAACCACAGTTGTTTTGGGTATATACTGTTGACGTTGAAGTTGATCATGAACATACTATTTTAAAACAGGTACATGATCAAGACGTTTTTATGGCACCTAATGAAAAATATAGTTTTCAACCATTGGGAAAGGCCAAATTAACGAAACGCCCAATTATTGTTGGAATGGGTCCAGCTGGATTGTTTTGTGGTTACTTATTGGCAGAATTAGGTTATCAACCACTTTTAATTGATCGCGGTGAATGTATTGATGCTCGTCTTAAGACGGTAACTAATTTTTGGCAGACAGGCCAATTAAATTGTGAATCAAATGTACAATTTGGTGAAGGTGGCGCCGGAACCTTTTCTGATGGAAAACTTACGACACAAATAAAAGATCCAAAATACCGTAAGCAAAAAGTATTGGATGTCTTTATCAATTGTGGCGCTGATAAAAAAATAAGTTATATGCATCGACCTCACATTGGAACGGATAAACTACAAAATATTGTTAAGAAAATGCGTGAAAAAATAATAGCTATGGGTGGTGAATTTCAATATCAAACTTGTTTAACAGATATCAAAACAATTGACAATAAAGTAACTAGTATAGAGTTAAATCATCGCCAATGGATAGATACTGATATAGTCGTTTTAGCACTTGGCCATAGTGCGCGTGATACTTTTGCTTTATTATATGATCATCAATTAGTAATGGAGGCTAAACCTTTTGCTTTGGGTGTTCGCATTCAACATCCCCAATCTTTAATTAATATGAATCAGTACGGTTTATTAAAGCATCCACGTTTAGAAAATGCTAGTTATAAACTAACTTATAAGGCTAGCAATAATAGGGGAGTATACTCTTTTTGTATGTGTCCTGGTGGGTACGTTGTTAATGCTTCATCTGAACAAAAAAGACTTGCCATTAACGGTATGAGTAATCAAGCTCGTGATACTGAAAATGCTAATAGTGCTATTATTGTTACTGTTAGTCCAGAAGATTTTGGCCATAATCCTTTAGATGGTGTTAATTTTCAACAAAGATTAGAAGAAAAAGCTTATCAAATAGGTAATGGTAATATACCTATACAATTATTGCATGACTACAAGAAGAATAAAGTAACGAAATGCTTAGGTAATATTAAACCTATTTTTAAAGGCAGCTATACTTTGGCTAATTTAAATACTATTTTTCCTGATTACGTTAATGTAGCACTTAAAGAGGCTATTACTTATTTTGGACATCAAATAAAACATTTTGATGATGATGATGTTATTTTAGCAGCTATTGAGAGTCGAACATCATCCCCAGTAAGGTTGATTCGTAGTGAAGATGGTATTAGTAGTATTGATGGTGTTTATCCTTGTGGTGAAGGAGCTGGTTATGCGGGAGGAATAATGAGTGCTGCTATAGATGGAATTAAAGTTGCTGAATGGATTGCCAATAAGTACAGTCCATTAGATAAAATTCATGACATGAATCATTAGAAAGTGTCGATGTTTGAAAAACACTTATCAGTAAAAATAATCATATTAGGCTTTTAAAATAAGTATAATTAATAGTAGAAGAAAAAATTGAAAAAGAGTGATGTTATGAAGAAAAAAATTGTTGTAGCATTTATTCTATTAGTTGGTATAATTGGTGGATTAAGACTATATCACTTTTTACGTATTAAATGGGCAAAAATCGAAGTTACTTTAAAAGATGATTTGACTGTTAATTTTAATGATGTTGTTAAAGTATCTGATTATATTGTTAGTATTAATGGTAAGATTATTGATGATTATACAATAGATACCACAACCATTGGCAAAAAAGATATAGCGTTTGAATTTGTTAATGATGATGGTATTAAAGTAAATTATAGTTATACATTATCTATTATAGATAACGTAGAGCCTATTATTTGGCTTAGTGGTAGTTATCGTGTTAAAAAGGGTAGCGATAATAGTTTTATCAATAAAATATTATGTGGGGATAATTATGATAGCCACCCTAATTGTTTTATTGAAGGTGATTATGATCTTAATAAGATTGGTGACTATGATTTAGTGTTTAAGGCTATTGACCAAAGTGGAAATACTGCTACTAAGAACTTTGTTTTAAAGGTTTATGAACCATCTAGTCAAAATGGTAGTAAGTCATCAAAAAAACAAGCTTTAAACTTTACCGAAGTTGTTAAGAAATATAAAACGGTTGATACACGTCTCGGTATTGATGTATCATCATGGCAAAATGATATTGATTTTGCATCTGTAAAAAAAGCGGGTGTTGAATTTGTTATTATTCGCGTTGGCGGTATGCGTGGTACTAATGGGGAATATTATTTGGATAAAAATTTTGTTAAAAATATTGAGAGTGCTCAAGCTAATGGTTTGGATGTTGGTTTATATTTTTACTCCTATGCCGATAATGAAAAACAGGCTGTAGCAGACGCTAAATGGCTTATTGAACAGATTAAAGGCTATAATATTGACTTACCAATTGCTTTCGATTGGGAGGATTGGGTAGGCTTTAATGAATATCAACTAAGTTTTTTTGAGTTATCAAAAATGGCTGAAGCATTCTTAGATACAGTATCGAAGGCTGGGTATCAGGGAATGTTGTATAGTAGTAAAAACTATCTAGAACAAATTTGGTTTCCAACTAATTATGATGTGTGGTTAGCTCATTATACAGATGAAACTGATTATAAGGGTAAATACCGTTTTTGGCAAATATCTAGTAGTGGAAAGGTTGATGGAATTTCTACTCTAGTTGATATCGATGTTATGTATTTAAAAAAAGATAGTTAAATAAACTATTTTTTTTCATATAATAATGTAGGTGATAAAATGGCTAAAGAGGATTTTAAAGAGTTTGTACGTAATCATCCTAGATTAATTAAATATATAAAAAATAAGGAAATGAGTTGGCAATCTTTCTATGAGATATATGATATGTATGGTACAAGTGATGAAGCGTGGAAACCATATTTAGAAGATGAAAAAGAAACAAGTAAAAGTAAAATAGGTAATATTGACTTTATGAGCTATTTAAAAAATATTGATTTGGATGCGGTACAAGAATCTATTAATAGTATTCAAAGAGTATTAGGCGTAGTAACAGATCTTACAGCAGGTAGCTCTTCTTCTAGTACTAATGATACATATGAACCACGTCCTTTATACCAACATTTAGATGACTAATGCCATTAGAGATACAGTTTGCTTTAAAAACTAATCCATTATACATAAAATATTTAAGAGAAAATAATATTTGGTATAAAAGGTTAATGCGTAATCCTAACTTGTTTAAAAACTTTGTAGAAGAAATGAAAGTTCAGTATAAGATGCGTCCTAGTGACAAAATCAATAGAGTTGTAGATACTATTAATGTAGTTAGTAATTTGTTAAGCAATATGGTATAATTTTATTGGTGATAATATGCGGGTTATAAGTGGTAAGTATAAAGGGCGAAAATTAGATGGATTTAATATTATTGGGACTAGACCGACTATGGATCGTATTAAGGAATCATTATTTGCAACTATTCAAAATTATGTACCAAATAGTAGGGTATTAGATTTATTTGCCGGTAGTGGTTCACTTGGTATTGAAGCTTTATCGAATGGAGCAAGTACTTGTACTTTTGTGGATAATAACCATGAAATGATAAACATTTTAAAAAGAAATACTAAGAATATTACGGGTGTCGTTTTATATAATGGTGATTACCGGAAAGCATTATTATCATTTAGTGAAAAGAAAGAACAATTTGATCTTATTTTTTTGGATCCTCCATATAAATTTAATTTAATTAATGATTGTTTAGAAAAAATTTATGATTTGCATTTGCTTAGTAAAGACGGTATTATTATATGTGAATTTGAGCATGAACAATTATCAACAGATAAATTTATAGAGTTAAAAAGAAAAAGATATGCTGATAAAAACATTGTTATATATAAAATTTAATTGGAGTATTTGCGTTTTAACTCTTTTTTTTGTATAATTATAATTGAGGGATTATAGGTGATAACATGAGTAGAAAAAAATTAGGTTTACTTTTGTTTATGTTTATATGTTTTTTCTTTTGTAATAATAGAGTTAAAGCTAATTATCAGGCTCGTTTTGTTTCTGATAATAAGTGTGCCTTAAAATCTAATGCAACTGGTAATTGCTTTTATAGTACGACTAAGTATACAGCGTTGGTGTCAGGACCGTATTGGTTAGATACGGGGGATATGGTAACGGTATACACTGATAAAGGGCAGTTTGCAGCCCCTAAGAATGGTCAGGGGAGTGAGTGTAAAACATATTATTCATATGTAAGTACAGTTTATAAAAATACAACTTATTATGGTTTCGCTTGTACTAGTAATATGCGAGCTATTAATTCTACTGATGGAATATCTGAAGATTTAAAGAAGAAGTTTCAAAATGCTGGATTTCCAAGTGATTATTGGTCTGGTTTGGCAATTTTACAAGAAGAACATCCTAAGTGGCAGTTTATAGCCGTAAAAACAGGATTAAAATTCAATGAAGCTGTAGCTGGTGAAGATGTGGGAAAGACAAGTTTGATTCAGTCAACTAGTAAATCTACACAGGGTTTCTTATCAACGAAGGAAACTAATTATAATTGGAAAACAGATACTTTTGTCCCTTATGATGGACAAACATGGTTTGCTGCTAATCGCGAAACAATTGCCTATTATATGGATCCACGTAATTTCTTATCAAATGTTTCCATCTTTCAATTTGAATCATTATCTTGGGATCCTAATATTCAAACGTTAAATGGTGTTAAAGATATTTTGGGTAAAGCTTATATTGGACGTTTTGCTGATTCCTTTATGGTGGCGGCTAAAGAAACATCGGTTAATCCTATTTATTTAGCATCTTTATCTAGACAGGAAATTGGTAGTAATACAAATGCTACGACTGCTGTTAGTGGTGGAGCGTTTACTTATACTAGTAAAGAATATGGTACGGTTAAGTATCCCGGTGGTGTCTATAATTTCTTTAATATTGGTGCTACTAGCGGTTCAGATGGTCAGTCGGCTATTCGTGGATTAATTTATGCCAATGGTGGTGAAAGTAAAAATGGTGGCTTTGGTGGAGCTACTTCTTATGGTAGACCTTGGAATTCAGAAGAAAAGGCTATTATTGGTGGAGCTCTCTTTGTATCTAAAGGATATGTTAGTGTAGGACAAGATACTAGTTATTTTAAAAAATGGGATGTTCAATTGTTAGATCGTAAGACACAAGTAGCTGGGAACAAGAATAGTTTATACAATCATCAGTATATGCAAAATATTCAAGCCCCAACTTCTGAAGCTGAAAAATCATTTCATTCTTATTTAGACAATGGTTTATTAGATTCTGCTTTTGTCTTTTATATTCCTGTGTATGATGAAATGCCAGCAACAACTAGTTTACCACCACAAGGCAATCCAAATAATTATTTATCATCAATCACTTATAATGACGGAAGTAAGACGCAGAGCCTTAATGGTTTTGATGGTGCTGTTACGAATTATTCATTCCATGTAGCAAACAATGTTACTAGTGTTACTTTTCAAGCAAAAGCAGTTAATAGTGGTTCAAATATTCAAATAAAAAATCTTACATCTTTAGTAGTTGGAAATAATACAGCAACGATCACTGTAACAGCTGGTAATGGTAGTAAACGTAATTATCAAATTACTGTTATACGTGATGCTGCTACGGGAAGGGTTAAATCGGCAGATCAAGTTGTTAAAGATGCTAAGTTTAATATTGATGGTAATTATTTAACTGGTTTAACATTTACGACGTCAGTAGGAAGTATTAAATCAGCTGTTAATAATGTTGAATCACGTGCTAGTGTAGTTGTTAAACAATCTGATAAGGAGAAGACATCAGGTAATTTGGTAACGGGTGATACGGTAACTATTAATAGTGGTAATACATCTAAAACTTATACGGTTGTTTTGTATGGTGATAACAATGGTGATGGTAAAGTAAATGCATTAGATCTATTAAGAGTTCAAAAAAATATCTTAGGTGTTACTAAATTAAATGGTGCAAATTTAAAAGCAGCTGATCCTAGCAAGGATGGTAAAGTAAATGCATTAGATTTATTAAAGGTTCAAAAACATATTTTAGGAAAAAGCATAATTACACAAAAATAGGAGGTTAAAATGATAAAAAGTTTAAAGAAAGTCATGCTTTGCTTGACATTTGTAATATCTTGTTTATTTATAAGCGATGTTTATGCAGCATCAGCTAAGATTAGTCTTAGCCGTGATAAAGGTACGGTTATTGTAGGCGAAAAAGTTAAGGTTACGATAAATTTATCCTCATCTCAAGCTTTAGGATCTTGGAACTTTAATGTTAAATATGACAGCAATTACTTAAGCTTTGTATCTTCAACTTTAGAGGGAAGTGATCAAGCCGTTAATAGCGCTACTAATGATAAGACCAAAAGTAAAACCTACACTATAACTTTTAAGGCTAAAAAATCTGGTACTACTAAAGTATCAATTAATAGTGGGGCTGAAGTTTATGCATTTACTGATGAATCAAAAATGACTTTATCCACTAATTCTGTAACAATAAAAAATATAACAAGGGATGAATATGAGAGTTCTTTATCAAGTGATAATACATTAAAAGATTTGAAAGTTGAAGGATATGAACTAAATCCAGCCTTTGACAAAAATAAAACTGATTATAGTTTAACTGTTCCTAATGATGTACGTAAAATAAAAGTGTCAGCTACTAAAAATGATTCAAAGGCAGAAGTGCATGGCACAGGTACTATTGAACTTAAGGAGGGCCTTAATAAGGTAGCAGTTGAGGTGGAAGCTGAAAATGGTAATTCAAAAACCTATACGATTAATGTTACGGTTAAAGAATTAGATCCGATAGATGTCGAAGTAGATGGCATTAAGTATAATGTCGTTCGTAAAAGAGAAGATTTAGAAGCTCCACAGACATATGTTGAGTCGACGGCAGTTATTGATGGTCAAGAAGTACCGGCCTATGAAAGTGAAATCACTGGTTATACCTTAGTTGGTTTAAGTGATGAATCCGGAAAAGTTAATTTATATATTTATGATAATGATACTTATATTTTATATAAAGAATATAAGTTTGCAGGTATAACACTATATATAGTAAAGCCAGATGAAATACCGATGGATCCTTATGAGGAAACTAATGTTAAAATAGGTGAAGAAGAGGTTGCTGCTTATAATACAGACGTTAGTACTTATCCTTTAGTGTATGGTGTCAATGTTGCTACTGGAAAAAAAGATTGGTATACTTATGATGAAGAGGAAGGTACATTACAGCGTTATTTAGAACCGACTAAAAATGAAAAAGTAGTTAAAAATGATGATAAGTATAAAAATCTTGCTATTATTTTGGGAGGTATATCATCTGTTTTGTTCATTATTATTATAGTAGCTACTATTAAATTGTGTTTAAAAAAGAAACAAAGTGTTAATTATTAACAGAAATATTAACATGGAAAAGTTTGAAGTAAAATACTTCAGACTTATTTCTACTTTTTTATTAAAAATGGAATTTCAAATGGAAATTAACGATTTGTATTAATAAAGATATTTTTATCTTCAATATTTAGTAAATTTAAGATATAATTATTTATAGACATAAGTTTCGATCCTTTCAATGTTTTTTTAGCAATTACATTGTATCAAACTTATGTCTTTTTATAAAATAAAATAGTATCAGTGATTTTTACTCACCAACATTATTTATAATACAACCATAATGGAATATTCATACTTTTTTTGTATAACACCATAAGCTAAGTTAGTAGTTAAATAATGAAGGTTATAAAGTAAAAATTTTTGACTGCGTTATTACATATTGATTAATTTGTTGTTTGTTAACAAAGATTAGTTACATGTATGCTTTTTAAAACTATAAATGTTTAGATTATTTTGAAGTAGTAAAAAAGCTATCTTCTAAAATATTTGAAAATAGCCTTAAAACTTAATTTTGTTCTTCACATGTTAAATTAGTTAAATCCGTTTCTTTTAACGAATTATAAGATAATAATTTTTCTTCAATAATATCTTTATGGTCGTCAAGATTAATATCCTTCAAATTATAATTTAGTATTACAGTTACATTATCATCAATGTTTATTTCACCATATATTTCGTTAATACTGTTGTATTTGTCATTGAATTTTTTAACGATTTCTTGAGCATCCTTTTCTTTTTCTATTGTAAAAGTGTAGGTATAAATTAGTTTGTCTATTTTATCATCAGTATAATCAATAGCGACTAATGTATCATCACTTATTTCTGTTTTGCCATGACAACTAATAGATTTGCTTGTTACTGTTTCTTCTTTAATCTCTTCTTTTTCTTCTTTGGGTTCTTTTTCTTTTCTACTTGTTGGGAAGACTTCATATACACTAATGCCAATTAAACAAACGATTAATGTGTAATTTAAAACGCTAAAGAATAGGCAAATACCATTGCTTGTCATTAGTGTTATACCAAGTGTTACAAGACTGATAAAGATTAATACTAGTTTGAAAATATTGAGCTTGTTATTGAAATCAAAATCTTTCGTTACATAACAATATATAAAATAGGCGAGATAACTAACCATAAGGACAATTAAACAAAGCTTAGATATTAAGTATTGATGATTTTCATTCTTATTCATACTACCACCAATTTTATTATACAATACTTTTATGGATAAATATAGTATTGATTTTGAAAATATGTTATTATATATGTGTAAGGCTGAAAGAAGTTGTTATTATGGAAAAAGAAATATTGTCAAAAATTATTGAACTTGTAATAGTACCATTTGTTGTGGTGGCTCTTATTATGCCAGTTATTAAAAAATTAGCGGAGCATGTTGACGCTATGGACATCCCTAATGAAAGAAAGGTTCATAAAAAACCGATTCCAAGATTAGGGGGTCTTGGCGTTTATATTGGTTTTTTAGTTGGTTATATGTTATTTGGCGAAGCAACACCGATTATGAACTCTATTTTGATTGGTAGTTTTTTCATTATTTTAACTGGTGTGGTTGATGATATTAAACCTTTAAAGCCAATAGTTAAGTTTGTTGGGCAGATGATCGCGGCTTGTGTGGTAGTATTTTATGGTGGGCTGATGATTAAAGACATAAGTGCTTTTGGTTTTTATATCAATTTTGGTTTCTTTGCTTATCCATTAACTATTTTCTTTATCCTAGGATGTATAAATTGTATTAATTTTATTGATGGACTTGATGGTTTATCGAGTGGAATATCGGCTATTTTCTTTTTGGCAATTGGTATAGTGGCAGCTTGTCGATTTCAAGTTGACTTAGCATTTACCCTAACTTTTATTATGTTAGGATGTTGTATTGGTTTCTTACTTCATAACTTTCATCCAGCTACTATTTTTATTGGGGATTCTGGCTCAATGTTTTTAGGCTTTATTATGTCGATTATCACAATGTTAGGTTATAAAAATGTTATGATGTCATCTCTTATCATACCACTATTAATTTTGAGTGTTCCTATATTAGATACAGCTTTCGCTATTATCAGGAGAAAAATTAAAGGTGAAAGCATATCGACGCCGGATAAGTCCCATATTCATCATCAATTTTTGAAAAAAGGTTTTAGTCAAGTTGGAACTGTTTTAACGATATATATGATAACATTTTTGTTTGCCATGGCATCTGTCATTTATGTTCTAGTTAATGCTGTTTTAGGCTACATAATTTATGGAATTTTACTTTTGTCATTAATTATATTTGCTTTAAAAACTGATATAATTTTTCCACATTATGGTAGAAAGAATGAGAAAAGAAGTCATAAAAATAAATAAAATAATTTTACATCTTGATTATTAGTCTTATAATTTGTTAGAATAATAGATATAGATTGTAAAAGGATATAAAAAATTGCTTTTGGGTTAGAATAAACATGAGGAGAGACTACATGAAAAAGAAACTGTTGTATGGAGTAAGTGGACTCGTATTGTTAATAAGCTTTATTTATATATTAATTTTGAATATTACGAGGTTGAATACTTATATTTTATTTTTGAGTCCACTACTAATTATAACCATTTTATTGATTACTAGACTTATTTATAATATTCATGATGACAAATTAGTTAGAAAGTTATGTTTAATTTTTCAAGTTTGCAATTTAATATTTTTAATATATTTGGGATTTAAATTGGCCGTAAATAAAGCTTGGGATTATGGTCAGATTCAAGCAACTGCGGTCTCATATGCAGAAAAGGGTAAATTTATTGACTTAGATTATTACATTAGGTGTCCTAATAATCAGTTTCTTGTTATATGTTTAAGCCTTTTTTATAAAATAATAAACGCTTTGACAGGTACTCATTTGACGGAGTTTTATATATATTGTTCTAATGTTGTTAATGCCTTATTTATTAGTTTTAGTACTTTTTTATGTTATTTATTAGCGCGAAAAGAAAAAGGAGAAAAGTTTGCTTGTGTTTTGGTATTGATGATTGCCATTTGTTTACCTATTGCGGTATATACACCAATATTATACAGTGATACTTTAGGATTAATGTTTATCCCGTTACCATTACTTTTATATAGTTATTATAAAGATAATCATAAAATTCGTTATCTAATAGGTATTAGTATAACATCAGTTATTGCTTTTCTTATCAAGCCTAGCTTAATATTTGTTTTGCTTGCTATTGCCATTAGTATGTTTATAAATGAAACGTGGAAAAAATTTATACCAAAATTATTGTGTATGATAATTGTCTTTAGTATTTTTCTTGTTGGTATGAACAAGTTGATGGACTATGGTTTAGGTATAACTAGTGATGACTATGACAGATATAAATTTCCATATACACATCATGTGATGATGGCTTTGAATACTACTGGTGGTTATAATGAAGCAGATGTACAATTTTCTAAAAGTTTTAATACTTATGCTGAGAAGCAAAATGCTAATTTAAAGGTCATAGAGGAAAGAATAAAAAACAGAGGTTTTTTAGGAACTACTAAACACTTGTTATATACAAAGATGGTGAAAACATGGACTGATAGTACTTTTGGGTCAAATGATTATTTAGCACGTAAACCAATTAAAAAGGGCTTTTGGTATTCATTAGTTACAAAAGATGGGATTAATTATCATTTCTATGAGGCTTATACAGGTTCTTATTGGTGCTTTATAATTATTGGTGTGATAATTGCCTGTTTAAAAGGATTAAAAGGTGATAGTGATATTATGAATATGGCGAAAATCGTCATTCTACTGCTTATGTTGTTCCTAATAATATGGGAATGTAATCCAAGGTATGTAGTTCAAATTTTGCCATTAATTATTATGGTTAGTATGAGTGGTTGGAAAGGATTAATTGATAGTAATTTAAAGATTGGTGAGTAGTAATGAAAGAACGTAAAAAAAATATTTTATATCTTGTATTTCCTTGTTACAATGAAGAGGAAATGTTAACAATTTCCACAAAAGAAATTGAGAAAAAAATGACTAAATTAATTAAAGATGGAAAGATATCTAAGGATAGTAAAGTTTTGCTTGTTGATGATGGATCTAAAGATAAAACTTGGTCAATGATTGAAGATTTAAATAAACAAAACAAATTGTTTATGGGGGTAAAATTGTCTCGTAATTGTGGGCAACAGAATGCTTTATTGGCTGGGCTTTCAGTTGCTAAAGAAAAAGCTGATATGGCTATTACAATGGATGTTGATTTGCAAGATGATATTAATGTTGTTGATAAGATGGTTGAAGAATATGAAAATGGTTCTGAGATCGTTTATGGGGTTAGAAGTTCTCGAAAGAAGGATTCATTCTTTAAAAGAGTACCAGCTCTAGCTTTTTATAAGTTTATGCGTTTTATGGGCATTGAACTGGTATATAATCATTCAGAATGTCGTTTGATGAGTAAAAGAGCTATTGAGGAGTTAGAAAAGTTTACGGAAGTAAATATGTTTTTAAGAGGTATTTTGCCTAAGATTGGATTTAAAACATCGATAGCCTATTATGAACGACAAAAAAGAGTGGCAGGGGAAACCAAGTATTCTGTTAAAAAATTAATTAAGTTAGCACTTGAATGTGTTACTTCGTTTAGTATCAAGCCATTAACGCTAGTTACTTTTTTAGGAATAATGGTTTCTATTGTAAGTGCCATCTGTTTTGTTGGATTTGGTATTGCTGATCTATTAGGTAAAACAATTATGAGTAGTACTTATATTATTTGCTCTATTTGGCTTGCATGTGGTGTTCAAGTAACATCTCTAGGTGTTGTTGGTGGCTATATAGGTAAAATATATAATGAGACAAAACGTCGCCCAAGATATATTATTGAAAAGGAATTAGACTAATATCTGATGTAATTAGGAGTATAAAATAATGAATAAGATGATTTTCAAAATAAAAGGATGGATGCATAAATATGGTGAAATTATTCGATACTTATTTATTGGTGGTTGCACAACTTTAGTTTCACTAGTAAGTAAATATTTATTATTATTTACCGTTTTAGATGCAGATAATGCTTTACAACTTCAACTTTCAGTTTTTATATCATGGGTTTTATCGGTTTTGTTTGCTTATGTTACTAATCGGCTTTTTGTCTTTAAAAGTGATAACCGTAATATCATTAAGGAAATGGCGACTTTTATTTCATCGAGAGTGGCAACTTTGGTATTAGAATCAGGTGTATTATGGTTCTTTATTACTTTTCTTGGATTTAGTTCAGATATGAATGTCATTATTTGGTCTTTGGTAGCCCAAGTATTAGTTATTATCGTAAATTATTTTTTAAGTAAGTTTCTTGTTTTTTCCAAAGATGGTGATCAAAAACTAAGCAAAATTAGATGGTTTTACGTTTGCATATTTATTATGTTAATCGCTATTTGTTATTTTTTCCCATATACCCATGATGACTGGGCTTGGGGTAGTAATATAGGTATTGAAAGACTAAGCTCTTTATTTAAAAATTATAATGGGCGTTGGGCCGGCAACCTATTGGTTATGGCGTTAACTAGAAATCGTCTTTTAAGGACTGGAGTCATAGCTTTAACCTTCTGGTGTCTATTCGTTTTAGCTAAGAAATTAATCAATAGTAAAAGGTTTTATGTTTCTTGTAGTTTAATAATTTTACTGTGTTTAATGCCTATACCTGTATTAGCACAGTCAATAGCTTGGACAAGTGGCTTTGCTAATTACGTTATGCCAAGTTTAATAACCATTTTTATTCTATATTTAAATCGTGATATTTTTAATAATAATGAAATAAAATTGCGTAATCTTTGGATTATTCCCTTTTTGCTTTTAGGTTTTGTTGGCGCCTTGTTTGTTGAACATATGACTATATACTGTGTCTTATTTGCGTTATTCCTTTTAGTTGTTACTTATAGACGAAATAAGCATATAGTATGGCCTAATCTATCCTTTATGATTGGAACGGTTATGGGCACTGTCTTAATGTTTTCTAACAGTGGCTATTCTGATGTCATGAACGCATCTGATACGTATAGAACGATTGAAAAGGGGAATATATTGGTTAGAGCCTTAAAGACATATTTTGGCGATTATAAAGACATGTTAGTAAATGATAATGTTATCATTAATATCTTAATTATTATTTCTTTATTGTTGTTATTGTATAATTTTTATAAAAATAAGAAAAAGAATTTTTCAAAATTACAAGATATTCTATTAAAATGTTCATCTTTGATTTTGGTTGGTTATCTTACTTATATATCCTTTATTATGATTATGGGTCATAATAATCCGTTTGTTTTAAGTAAACTTCAAAATGTTTTTGAAGGCTGTTTGATAATAGCGTATGCATTTGCTATTATAGTGGTATGTTCACTAACTATAAAAGATATATCGAGAAAAAGACGTGTTTTATTTGAAATAATCAGTATCATTGTAATTGCTTTACCTCTTTTGATTGTTACACCAATAGGACCTAGATGCTTTTTCCCTAGTTATTTCTTGTTTGCTATTTTGACTTGTGAGTTATTAGATGAAGTGTTTGCAAAACAAAAAGTAAACATTGATTATCTATTAAAATTTTCTACTATAAGTGTTATGGCGAGTCTTGTTTGTATTTATGGTTATAGTTTTAAAGTTGAAACTGAGCGTATCAATTATGTTAATGATCATAAGGATGTTAAAGGTGAATTATTGTTACCAAATTTACCTAATGCTAATTATATGCAAGGAGCTAATCCTGCATCGGATACGTTTAAAAAGAGATTTAAATTGTTTTATGGCATCGATGATGAGGCTGAAATAGTTTTAGTTCCTTATAAAAGTTGGAAGAAACAACGATAGAAAGCTTGATTATCATGTCATAAATAATCAGCTTTTTTATTATTCGTATAGGAGGTTATTGTTAATGTTAATAAAGAAATGGTGTGATCAATTATTTTTAATGTTGAAGAAAAAGGGTGTAAATTGTATCATTGACGCTATATTTATGTTTAGCTTTCTATTGATATTATTTGTCGGCTTTGTAACAATTTTTAAAACACCAAAGAAATATTCACATTTAGAAAATCGTATTTTAAGTTCCTTTACTGTACCAACTTTGGCAACCTTTTCTAATGGAACATTTCAAGATAATTTAGAATCAGCTTTATCTGATCAATTTATTTTAAGTAGGAAAATTAAAGAAGAATCAATGAATTTATTAAACTTTGTTGATTATCGAAATATAAATAAAAAGATATGTAATAATCGTTATGTCTATATTAATAGTACACTAGCAACTTTTGATTGTTCTGATTACATTGTTACTTTGCCAGAAACAGCAGATAAGAATCAAGCTAATTTTGAAAACCATTTGACTTATTATAATAAACTTAACGAGTTAAGTGACGTTTATTATTATGTTATTAGTCGTAGTGCTGCTTTTGATTTTGAAAACGATAAGCTATCAATTGATACATATAAATATTTAGTCAATAACTTGGAAGGTGACTATCATATATCGGCTTTAGACTGTAATGATTTTGAAACATATAAAAAATATTTTTTTAAAACTGATCATCATTGGAATTTATATGGTTCATATCAGGGATACAAAGACATCGTTAAATTATTAAAGATAAAAGACGATGTATTAGAACCTAAAGGTATTAAGACGATAGACGGTCCACCCTTTTTAGGAAGCAGTGGTAAAAGTGGAAAGATTGCCTATATTAAAGAAAAATTTAGTTACTATGATTTTGATTTCAAAGAACATTATGAATTAATTGATGGTAGACTTACAAAATATGGTGATAGTGATTTCACTAGTAATGATATCAAATTTCTTGATTATTATTTGACTGTTTATGGCGATAATTTAAGAGAAGTGGAATTTGATTTTCAAAATGAAAAGAAAGATAATTTATTAATCATTGGTTCGTCTTATACAAATCCAATTAATCGTTTAATCGCTAGTCATTTTAATAAAACTTATGTGATCGACTTAAGATCATTTGATTCTCTTGATTTTGAAGAGTATTTAAAACTTAAAGAAATTGATAAAGTATTAATTGTTGCCTCAACTGAATCAGTATTTAATAAGCTATTTAATTTATTGGAGGTAGAGTAAGATGCTTTTTAGTAGTTTAACGTTTATATTTGTTTTTTTACCAATGTTATTATTGGTTTATTACCTTGCTAAAGATAAATATCGCAATTTTATTCTTTGTTTGGCTTCTTTACTTTTTTATGCTTGGGGAGAACCTAAGTATGTATTATTGATGTTATTATCAATTGTAGTTAATTATTTTTTAGCACGTTTACTTGATAAGTATCGTAAGCACAAGGGAATAAGTAGGCTATTACTTATTCTGGCTATTTTATTTGATTTATCATTATTGATTGTTTTTAAATATGCCGATTTTATGATTAAAACAGTAAATGGTATTATGCATTCTAAGTTAAGTTTATTAAATTTAGCTTTACCTATTGGAATTAGTTTTTATACTTTTCAAATATTATCTTATGTGGTGGATGTATATCGTGAAGATGTTAAGGTTCAAAAGAATATTATTTCTTTAGGGACTTATATAGCATTATTCCCACAATTAATTGCGGGACCAATTGTTAGATATAGTACGATTGAAGAACAATTGGCTAATCGAACAATTACCTTTAAGAAGTTTGTACAAGGTGTCAAAAGGTTTATTGTCGGTTTAGGGAAAAAAGTTATCATTGCCAATAATATGGCTATGATCGCTGATACTATTTTTAATAGTGCTGATGTAACAAGTTATAGTTATATATTGATTTTAGTTGGATTGCTTGCTTACACTTTTCAAATTTATTTTGATTTTTCGGGTTATAGTGACATGGCTATTGGCCTTGGGCATATGTTTGGATTTGAATTTTTAGAGAATTTTAATTATCCATATATTGCTAAAAGTATTACTGATTTTTGGCGCCGTTGGCATATATCATTATCCACATGGTTTAAAGATTACGTATATATTCCTTTGGGCGGTAATAGATGTAATAAAATAAGGTGGCTATTTAATCTTTTCATCGTTTGGGTACTTACTGGCTTATGGCATGGTGCTAGTTGGAATTTTGTTTTGTGGGGATTATATTATTTTGTTATTTTGATGATCGAAAAGTTATTTTTACATAAATGGTTAGATAAACTACCGACCATTATTCGTTTATTATATAGTTTTATTTTGATTAATATTGGATGGCTTATTTTTAGAGTTGAAAATATTGATACATTAATGACTATTATGCATAACTTATTTACTTTTAAGCAAGGTAACATTATAAGTGATATTGCACATAATTACTTTTTGTTTAATTATATTCCATACTTTATCCTAGCTATTATCTTTAGTGTTCCAGTTATAAAATGGTTAGACAAAGTTATAAAAAATAAAACATTTAAGACTATTGTTAGTGATGTTTCTCTACTAATTTTGTTAGTTATTTGTGTTATGTATTTGTTAAATAATAGCTATAATCCGTTTATTTATTTTAGGTTTTAATTGTTGATTAGATAAAGATTATTTGTTATAATGGTAATGCTTGATATAGTAAAGACGGAGGGAATGGTGTTATGGATAAGCAGTATGATGTATCAGTAATTATTCCGGTGTATAATGTGGTTGAGTATCTAGAAGAAACCATTGACAGCGTAGTTAGGCAAACAATTGGTTTTGAAAATATAGAATTAATATTAGTTAATGATGGATCGACAGACGGTAGTGAGTCAATCTGTTTAAAATATAAAGAGATGTTTCCGGATAATGTAGTTTATGTGAAACAGAAAAATGCTGGTGTGTCAGTAGCACGTAATAATGGATTAAAACATGCACACGGGCGTTACATTAATTTCCTAGATAGTGATGATAAATGGGATGAAAAAGCTTTTGAAAAAGGGGTTAAATTACTTGAAGAGAATCTCGATATGATGGTAGCTATATATCCTATATGTTTCTTTGATGCTTCAGTTGGGAAGCATCCACTTAATTATGTTAATGAAGAAAATAAAGTTATCGATATCAGAAAGAATTATGATTGTATTCAACTTAGTAGTTGTTCTTGTCTTTTTAGGGCAAGTGCTTTAGAAGGTAGACAATATTTTGACAAACTAAAAATATCAGAAGATGCAAGATTAATTACAGAGATCTTCCTTGATTATCCTGTTAATTATGCCATATCAGGTGTTTACTATCGATATCGTAAAAGGACAGATCAAAGTTCAACTATTCAGACATCGCAAAAGAGTAAATCATGGTATTTAGATACACCAAAATATTGTTATCAATATCTCATTGACTTATCAAAAGAAAAATATAATGAAGTTATTAAATATGTTCAGTTTCTAATTATATATGATCTGCATTGGCGTTTAAATGTCAGTCCAGATGAGACTCTAACAAAAGAAGAAACTAAAGAATATTATAACTTGATTAAAGAGATTATGGACAATTTAGACGATAAGCTAATTGCTAGTTTTCCTATGATGAATGTTCAAGAAAAACTTTACTTTTTAAATTATAAATATCATAGTTGTAGTATTTATCAATTAAAAGATCATAATTTATGTATTGGTAAAAACATAATATGCTCAGAAGAATATATGCCAATTACTATTAATAATATCTATACAGAAAAAGATATGGCTTTCATTTATGGACGAATGCCTCTTATTAATGGTGTTTTAAGTGACGTTTATCTATTAGACGAAAGTGATCATAAAATACCTTTTGAGCATTATGAATTGGATAAAGGTACAAAAACCCTTTTGCATTTAAAAAATGATGTTAATTGTCCAATGGTAGGAATTAAAGCTGTGGTTGATCTTAGTAAGCATCATACGTTTGCTTTGTATGGGACAAATGGAACGCAAACATACCGTGTAAATTTTACTATGAGTTATACATGTCAATTAAGTAATTGTTTTTATGGACTCTATTTGCGCAGTGAACATTATTATTTAAAGCATGATTCTAAAAAAATAATGATAAGTAAAAAAAGTGCTTTACAAAAAGTTAAACTAGAAACTGCTTGCCTTTTTAAAATGTTATGTCAACGACGTTTTAAAAGTTTTGTTTATAGAGTCTGTGCTTTAGGTTATCATCTATTCCATCGCAAGCCGATTTGGATTGTTTCTGATAGAATAAATGCTGGTGAGGATAATGGGCAAGCTTTCTTTGAATATTTAAATACGATAAAGCCTAAAAATATTAAATATTACTTCGCTATTGATAAAAAATGTCATGATGGGCAGAAGTTAAGCGCTAAATATAAAAATGTTATTCAACATGCTTCGTTTAAACATCGAATATTACACTTAAATGCCAGTAAAATAATATCTGCCCAAGCTGATAATTACGTTACCAATTTATTTGGTAAAGGTAAGAACTATGTTGGAGATTTGTATCGATTTCAATTTGTTTTTTTACAACATGGAATAATTAAGGATGATTTATCGCCTTGGCTTAACATTAACAATCGTGTTATTAATATGTTTGTAACATCAGCTATCCCAGAATACGAATCTATTGCTGGTACTGAATATTGTTATAACTTTCCACCAGAATGGATTAAACTAACTGGTTTAGCTAGATATGATAAATTATTAGATGATAATGTTGAACGAAAAAAACAGATTTTAGTTATGCCTAGTTGGAGACGAAATTTAACATCAGCTATTAATACCAAAACGGGAGAGAGATTGTACAACAAGAGCTTTAAGAAAACGGAATATTTTAAATTTTATAATGATTTATTAAATGATGAAAGATTGCTCAAAGCCCTTAAAAAGTATGGTTATAAAGTCCGTTTTATTCCTCATATCAATATGCGAGCTCAGATTGGCGATTTTTCTAAAAATGAATATGTTGAAATTGTTACCGAAGATATTATTTATAATCAAGAGTTTAAAGCTAATAGTTTGTTAGTTACTGATTTTTCGAGTGTTGTATTTGACTTTGTCTATTTAAAGAAACCCGTTGTTTATTCACAATTTGACAAAAAGTCCTTTTATGAAGGGCAAATATATGATCAAGGATATTTCGATTATGAAAAAGATGGCTTTGGTCCTGTTACTGAAACTTTGGATGATACAGTTAATGCCATTATACGTTATTTAGAAAATGACTGTCATATGGAAGAGAAATATTCAAAGCGCATAGATAAATTTTATAAATACAGGGATCAGAATAATTGTAAACGTACATATGAAGAAATTATAAAGCTTGATAAGAAATAGTAATGATTTTTTATAAAACGTAAAGGTTTAGAATAGAGTCCGCTTTTTGGCGTGGCTTTTTCTTTAAAAAGATATCAATATTTTTAAAATAATAATTAGGAGCGATGTAATTAAACATGAAGATTCATATTTGAACTACGAAAAGCGTAAATTTATTTTGGAAACGAGGAATTATGCTGATGAAGTTATATCTGTAACGAATTGAATGGTGATGAACACTTTGATTTTTAAAGCAATATTGTAATATTGCTAATACCAAAGGTCAAAAAGAGTCATAATATAAGTTTATACATATACTAGTAATGAATTTGACAAATCATTATAATTTTGATAAAATGAAAACGTTAGTGGCACATTATTCTAGTCAATAACATTTGTTGCGAAGGCGGGGTTAAAAGACCGCAGAAGAGCATATCTGTGAAACTTCTGGTGTTTGCTTTTTACGCCCAGTTTAGGGTGAATGCTGGAAGGTAGAGTGCTGGGCATCCACAATGGCATGTGCAAATGACCCATCATTCATGGAGACCTATTTATGTGTTAAGCCTATACGTACCATGCTGATGGACTTAATACGGGATGGGATTAAACCTATCATGTGATGAAAGTTGCGGATAGTGTAGCTTGTCTTGAGTGATTATTGGGGATAATTCTAGTGTTAATATAACCGTAGCTAAGTTATTTAACGATTTACTGATTTGAAACAATAGTTGCAAAAAAGTACTAGTGACAAATGAGTTGGTGGGGAAATCCCCTAGAGTGCATTTTAATATAGGATTGCAGTGCGTACTCAGTGGTAATCAAGCCATACAAACAGTGATGTTGTATTGGTTTCCTTAAAGGGGAACCGCAATCTGGTAACGGATTGTGGAAACTAGAGAAATTCTGCTTGACCTATGACGTAAAGTTAACTATATTAATCGCCATATAATGAGATAACCTTGAGAGGACTATGTCCTCTTTTTGTTTCATTGACAAAGGACTATAAATAAGATAAAATTATTATAGTTATCGTTGTGGAGGAGTATGAAGAAAGAAATAAAAAAACAACTTGAATCAAAGAAAAAGTCAAGGAGAAAATTAAATTGGCAGTGGACGATTCAATTGACTTTAGTAGCTGCTATTATATCAGTATTTTTAACTTTTGTATCACAAGTCGCTATGCAAGACGTTCATATTTTAATTGGGGTAATGGTTATTTTAACTTTTATCGGGATTGGAATTTTGTTTGATATGATTGGTGTGGCAGTGACGTCAGCTGATGAAGCACCATTTCATGCGATGAGTTCTAAGAAAGTGATTGGAGCCAAAACAGCCGTTAAATTAAAAAAGAGTGCCGATAAAGTATCATCTTTTTGTTGTGATGTAATTGGCGATATATGTGGTATTATATCAGGAGCGGCTGGTGTTGTTGTGGCTACTCAATTGGCTGATATCTTTAAAATACCGGCATTAGTCAGCAGTTTAATTATTACAGGTTTTATTTCGGCTTTAACTATTGGTGGAAAGTCTTTAGAGAAATCAACAGCTATTAACAATGGAAATAAAATTTTATACAATTTTGCTAAAGTACTTAATGTTTTTAATAAAGAGTGATGGAGGAAGAATATGAAAAGATTTTTCAGTAATATTAGGAAATATTTTAAATATGCTATTTATTCAGCTAAAGCGGAATTAAAAAGCGAAGTTGCAGATTCATATCTTAATTGGTTATGGTGGGTAATTGAGCCTATTTGTTTTATGTTAATATACACATTCGTTTTTGGTGTTGTTTTTCCAAATAATCAGCAGTATTTTGCATCATTTGTATTTGTTGGTTTGACGGCGTGGGAATTTTTTAATCGAATGATTACAGGTAGTGTTAAATTAATTATTAATAATCGCGATTTAGTAACTAAGGTATATATTCCAAAATATATTTTATTATTATCTAAGTCGTTTACCTATTTATTTAAGTTAGGTATATCATTATTAATTACTTTTGCTTTGATGTTGTACCAAGGTGTACCAATTACATGGCATATTGTTTTGTTTATACCGATTTTAATTGTTTTATATATTTTATCATTTGGTATTGGACTTTTATTAATGCATTTTGGTGTAACATTTAATGATTTAGGTAATTTAACTAATATTGGTCTTAGGATGGTCTTCTATTTATCTGGTATATTTTATAATATTTCGCAACGTTTAAGGGGAAGAAAGTTGGGTCCCTTTAGCTTAGGGGGATTGTTATTAAAATGTAATCCTGTTGCCTTTTGCATGGATGCTTTAAGGCGTGTTATGTTGTATGGGCAATTACCAAGTTTTAAAATATTAGCCTTTTGGTTATTGATCTCCATAGGACTATGCATTCTTGGTGTACACGTTATTCATAAAAACGAAAATAGTTATGCGAAGGTGATTTAAAATGACAGATAAAATAAAGAAAAAGAAAAATATAGCTATTACAGTTAAAGATTTGCATATTACCTATCGTGGGCTAAAAAAGACATCCATTAGGGAATCATGGAAAAACTTTAGTTGTAAAGTGGAATTATTTCAAGCGTTAAAGGGTGTTAGTTTTGAGGTAGAAGAGGGCAGAATCCTTGGCATTATTGGTAAAAATGGTTCGGGCAAGTCGACGATGTTACGAGCTATAGCCGGTATCTTCTCACCAGATAAAGGTAAAATTGATCTTCATAAGAACTCCATATCTTTATTATCTATTGGTGTGGGTTTTAATAAGAAATTAACTGGTAAAGAAAACATATATTTATCTGGTATGTTATTAGGCTTTTCAGAGGAAGAGATTGCTGCAAAAGAAAAAGAAATCATTGAGTTTGCTGATATTGGCGAATTTATATATAAGCCAGTTAAAACTTATTCATCAGGAATGTATTCTAAGTTGGCCTTTGCTATAACAGCTATTTTGGAAACTGATATTATTCTTATAGATGAGGTATTATCGGTTGGTGATGCTAAATTTAAAGAAAAAAGTTATAATAAGATGAAAGAATTGATATCTGATGCTCACCGTACAGTTATTATTGTATCTCATAGTTTGGAAACAATTGAAGAATTGTGTGATCAAGTGTTGTGGTTGAATGATGGTGAGGTTGTCATGATAGGTAAACCGGATGAGGTTATACCAAAATACGAGGAGTTTATGAGATAGGAATACATTTCCTATCTTTTACTTTACACTTAAAAATGTAAAAATTTGTAAATTTTGCTTTTTTTGTTAGAAATAGTGCTAAATTTGTTATAATTATGTTAGTGATAGGATGTTAGCACACATCACTATAAGAGAGGTGAAAAAAAATGAGTATCATCATGGATGGAAAAGAGCTATGTTCCCAAATACAAGATAAAATTAAAACCGATATCAAAAATTATATGATTAGGCCTAGTGTTGCTGTTATACAGATTGGTAATGATGAGAAAGCAGAATTTTATTTAAAAAGTAAGGAAAAAGTTTGTAATGCGGTTGGAATATATCTTAGATTATATAAGTTTGACGATAATACACCAGAGCTTACAATTATTAATAAAATAAAAGAATTAAATAATGATGAATATGTTAATGGTATTTTAATTCAACTTCCTATTCCATTACAGTATAATGAGAAACGCTTGTTGAATACAGTAAGTAATGGTAAAGATGTAGAAGGATTAACAGATATTAATACTGGACGTTTTATTAATGGTAAAAAAACCCTTGTGCCTTGTGCTGCTTTAGCTGTTATGCGTTTATTAGAAAGTTATAGTATTGACTTAACTGGTAAACATGTGGTGATTGTAGGAAAAGGTAAGCAAGTTGGAAGACCTTTGACATCGTTAATGCTTGCAAATGGTGCCACTGTTACTATTTGTCATAGTAAAACCAATAATCTAAGTGATTATACTAAACAGGCAGATGTTTTGGTTTCTGCAACAGGTGTTAACAAGTTAATTACTGCTGATATGGTTAAAGAAGGGGCAGTTGTAGTTGATGTAGGCTTAGATAGTTTGGGGGGGAAACTATGTGGCGATGTGGACTAT
>CANQMF010000002.1 GCA_947624915.1 uncultured Bacilli bacterium | reverse complement strand
AAATACCCTAGATTTTTCATTTTTATGAAAAAAAGACAAATAAGTAAAAATGTTTACCTATTTGTCAACAGTCTGAAGCTATTATGATTTTTAATAGCTTTTAATTTGGACAATTATTGTAGTAATTTATCTTTTATTTTTTCATTGTAATAATTTTGTTTTTATATTACAATATAGTTGATAACTCAGTCTTTTTACAAAGGGGGAAACAAGTGGATAAAATCTTTAAATTTATAATAAATAATGCACAATTAAAAGCAGGAGATTATATAGTCATTGGCCTATCTGGTGGACCAGATTCAATGGTTTTATTAGATCATTTATTAAAATTAAGGGAGAGGTGCGCAGTAAAAATTGTATGTGCCCATGTTCATCATAATGTAAGAAAGGAAAGCGATGAGGAAGCTAAGCTTATTAAAGGGTATTGTTTAATGCATGATGTTATTTTTGAAATGACTAAATTAGAAGCTGTACAACATTTTAGTGAAGCTTTTGGCCATGAAAAAAGATATGCTTTTTTTGAGCAAATTATTAGGAAATATCATGCAAAATATCTTTTTACCGCCCATCATGGTGATGATTTGATTGAAACTATTTTAATGCGTATTGTAAGAGGTTCCACTCCAAAAGGATATACAGGATTTGGTGCGGTAACCAATGGCAAAAAATATACAATTTTACGTCCATTAGTTTTCTATAATAAAGAAGATATTTTAGAATATGCCAAGGAAAACAAAATACCTTACTTTGTCGATAAAACTAATGATGACATTAATTATACTAGGAATCGTTTTCGAAAATATGTATTACCCATTTTAAAAAAAGAAAATAATCATGTGGAAGACAAATTTATTCAATATCATGAACTGTTAAGTGATTATGTAGATTATGTTGAAAAACAAGCTTTAGGGTTATATCCTTTAATCGTGGATAATAATATTATAAATATTAATTTGTTAAAAAAACAGCATCATGTTTTAATATATAGAATTATAATTGAGTGGTTACATGAGCAGTATAAGGGTGATATAAAGAATATAAGTTATAAGCATACTGGTAGTATTATTAAAATGCTTTTTAACTCAAAACCTAATATGCGAATTTCTCTTCCTAGATATAATGTTATTAAATCATATAATCATCTTTATTTAGAAAAAAACATGAATTATCAAGATTATGAATATATTTTAGATGAAAGTATAAAATTACCAAATGATCATGAAATTGTAGTTGTTGAAAAAAGTTTACTAACGAGTAATTATGTGACTTACCTCAATAGTTTGGATTTAGAGTTACCATTATATGTAAGAAATTATCGTAAAGGTGATCGAATGAGAGTTAAAAATATGGTTGGTCATAAAAAAATTAGTGAAATATTTATTAATGAAAAGGTAAATTTTGAAATTAGGAATAATTATCCTGTAGTTGTTGATGGCACAGGTGAAATAATTTGGTTACCCGGTATCAAAAAGTCAGTATTTGATAGTCAAAAGGCAGGAAAATATGATATAATACTAGAGTACCGTTAAAGAAAGGAGTAAATATGAATAAGAAAAACATGAAGAAAAATGTTCTTTCATACGTTATTTTGTTGGCCGTTATAGCCTTTATAGCTTTTATGGCTAGTTCACTTAACAATAAAACTCATGATTTAACTTATTCTGAGTTTGTTGATAAGATGGAAGCTGGGGAAGTTACGGAAGTTCAAATAACCCCAAGTCAAAGTGCTGGTGTATATCAGTTAACAGGAAAGCTAAAAGATTATGATAAAAATGAATCATTTTATGTTCAATCACCACTTTCAGATTCGACAATAGATGTTATTTATGATGGTAGTAAAGAATATGATTTTAAGATAAGTACCTCTAAGGATCCTGATTCTAGTATGTTATTAACCATAATAGTTCAGGTATTGCCACTTGTCTTATTAGTTGGTGTAGCTATTTTCTTTGTTTCTCGTCAGATGAGTACCAATAGTAAATCAATGGATTTTGGTAAAAGCCGTGCACGTTTACATGATGATCGTAAGAAGGTTACTTTTGATGACGTTGCTGGACTAACTGAGGAAAAAGAAGAAGTTAGTGAGTTAATTGAATTCTTAAAACATCCTAAAAAATTTCAAAGAATGGGAGCTAGGATACCTAAAGGTGTATTATTAGTTGGTCCTCCAGGAACTGGTAAGACATTGTTGGCTCGTGCTGTAGCTGGAGAAGCGAATGTTCCATTCTATTATATAAGTGGTTCAGATTTTGTTGAATTGTTTGTTGGAGTTGGAGCTAGCCGTGTCCGTGACATGTTTAAACAGGCAAAGCATAATGCGCCATGTTTGATCTTTATAGACGAAATTGACGCTGTTGGACGTCAAAGAGGTGCTGGTTTAGGTGGTGGACACGATGAACGTGAACAAACACTTAACCAATTGCTTACGGAAATGGATGGTTTTGGTGAAAACGAAGGTATTATTGTTATTGCAGCAACTAATAGGCCAGATGTATTAGATCCAGCATTACTAAGACCAGGTCGTTTTGATCGACAGGTAACCGTTAATTTACCAGATATAGCAGGTCGTAAAGAAATTCTTGCTGTTCATGCTAAAGGCAAGACATTTGCACCGGGAGTTACACTAGATAATATTGCAAAGAGAACAGTTGGATTTAGTGGTGCTGATTTGGAAAATCTATTAAATGAAGCCGCTTTACTTACAGTAAGACGAGATAAAGATGCTATAACAATGGCTGAAATAGATGAGGCTCATGATCGTGTTTTAATGGGACCTGCTAAAGTTACTAAAAAGTACACTAGTAAAGAAAAAAAGATTGTTGCTTATCACGAGGCTGGTCACGCTGTAGTTGGCATCAAGCTTGAAGGCGCTAACGAGGTTCAGAAAATTACTATTATTCCACGTGGTCAGGCAGGAGGATATAATTTAATGTTGCCTAGGGAGGAGACGTTCCTACAAACTAAAAATGAGTTGTTAGAAACTATTAGTGGTTTATTAGGTGGCCGTGTAGCTGAAGAGTTAGTATTTAATGAAATAACAACTGGAGCTCACAATGACTTTGAAAAAGCTACTAAAATAGCGCGTGCAATGGTTACTGAATATGGAATGAGTGATTTAGGACCTGTTCAATTTGAGCATCAGGAGTCAAGTGTTTTCTTGGGCCGTGATTATAATAAGAGTCATAATTTTTCGAGTGAGGTAGCTTTTGAAATCGATCAAGAGCAAAGGAAGATTATAAATGAATGTTATGAAAAAACAAAAGTTATTATTAGTGAGAATAGAGATTTATTAGATTTAATTGCTAATACATTACTAAAGTATGAAACAATAACTAAAGAACAGATTGAATATTTAGTTAAGAATGGACATATGCCAGAAGAAGATGTGGAAGAGGAGCATCAAGATGAATCTGATGAAACCAAAGTAGAAGATCATGATGAAATTGCTTTAAGTGATTTAACAGAAGAAGAGCTTAGAGCTTTAGCCGCCGATGCAGACATTGAGAATGTTGATGAAATGACTAAAGATGAATTGATTGAGGCTTTAGATAAAGATGAAAAATAATGCTGTATATATAAGATGAAAGTAGACAAAAAAGAAGGAATGTTAATTATAGGTAACTATAAAATAAAAAAAAGAGTTATTAACGATTTGACAAAAACAATAAAATGTGATACTATAATACTCGTTAAAGGGGAGTAGTTCTCATTTAAAAAATGATTTTAACTCGTCAATCGGTAATTAATTACCCGGGTTAAAAGATATTTAGTATCGAACGAGACTTTTACATATTGTGTAGGAGTCTTGTTTTTTTGCCTTTGAAAGATTCCACACATCATATTTATATAAAGGAGGAATAGATATGAATAATGATTATAAAAAAGCAATGGTAATAATAGAGGAATTAATAAAAAATATACCAGAGGATGTCAAGAAAAGTGATATTACACTTTTAGCATATGTTTATGTTAAACTTGGTAATATGCTTGATTATGACTATCAAGCAAAACAATTAATAAATGATCATTTAGTAGGGGATGAACGTGAAAGGGCCTATGACTTTATAATTGAACCTGCAAGTGATATTAGATGCTTATTGAGAGGTAAAGCTTTATGTGCAGGATATGCTGAAGTATTAAATGTCATATTAAATAAGTTAGGTATCAAAACAATTAAAGTATACTCAAAAACTCATGCATGGAATCAAGTATTTATTAATGGAGCATGGTATAACTTAGATGTAACAAGGGATGCTAAAGCAACAAGAGATTATAGTTCTTTGAAATATTTTTTAGTTAGTAATAGTCAAATAAATAAAGAGCCTGTCACGGAAGTACATGAATGTCCTAGTTCATTTAAAACATCTGAAGTATTTAAAGCTATCTGTGATGCTGATAAAATAGTCAAAGAAGAAATAAAAAGAAAAATTTTACAGGAAATTAAATGTCAATTAACAGGTAAGATAAGTACAGATGATTTATATGTAGCTTGTCATGTTGGCATTTATTCATATTTAATTGAACCATATTGTCAATACGAAACATTTGGTGACGAGTTACATATCGTTTTGATTGATCCTAAAAGAAGCTTAGTTGTAGGATATAGACATCGTGATAAAGATATGTTCTTTGATACTCAAACACTTGATGAAATTACTCCATTAGATTATGGACAATCATTTCATACAAAATCTAGTTTTATAGGATCATTATATTGCGCATATACCAATACATATGATGAAATAATAAATGAAGGATTTAGAAAGAAAAGAAAATCTGATGAAAATCGCCGTGGATATTTAATGAGCTTTAGAGAATATATTAAGAAAAAATTAGGAATTGAATTAGATAAAGTAACACTTATGCAAGCTAATGTTTTATTAGCACTTACTAATATGATTAGACCAAGACAATTCATTTTAAGCGATAAACCTGAAGTAGCAAAAGAACAATTAGATCAAAAAGTATATATGAAAAAGAAGACCAAAAAGGGAGAATAATCTTCCTTTTTTTAAAAAAGGAAAAGCATTTAGGCTTTTCTATTAATTATATCTATATTAAGAAAGTATATTAACTTATTAGTGATGATTGAATATTCACCAATATACTGTAATTTAATTGCGTTATATTTATTTATATAATAATTATAATCTAAATTGATATTTGAAACTTTTAAATATTGACATTTAGACTCTTTAGCAATTGCACTGGCGGTATTGATTAGGCCGTCTGATATCTTTAAATCAACACCAAGATCTTTAATGCTATGATAAATAACCTCACAAATTGTATTTTTTTTGCTTATTGGCAAAATAACTAGTTCACAACCAATATCCATACTTTCACCTTGTGATAAAATTAATTCTTTAATATTGGTTATTTCATCATTTGAAGCACCGGATTCATTTAGAAAATTAAGGTAGAAAACTAAGTCAATACTAGCTATAACTATTTTTATACGTTCTTGAAATTGATATATCATATTAGCAATTAATTCAAAGTTGCAATAATCTTTGTGAATAAAATCAGCAATACATCTTGCATCATCAACATTTTGACTGACTCTAAAACTAATGCCTCTTTTTATATAATAATCTTGTTTCTTATCATTTGTCAAAATATTTTTTGATAGTTCCTTTTTACTTTTTTTCATATCAATTAAAACGTTATCACTTCGATCTAAATATCTGTTATGCCATTTGTAACCATTTCCAATTAAATTATTATGAATTTCATTATAATTTTGGTCTATATTAGTAATATTAGGATATATATCAACAATATAAGCATGATACTTATGTGCTAAATTGCGAATATTTCTTGTCATAAAACTTAGTAGCTCTTTATTGGTAAAATCTAATACAAAACCATTTGGAATGTAAAATCGAGTCGAGCCTTTGTGTTTATCTATAATGATTAAAGATATTGCACATAGCTCTTTTTCTTTCATTACACCTACAATTAAATAATTTACGTAATTTTTTACTTTAGCCCAATTATCTTCCTGCATAAATGACAATTTGGTTTGTTTATTAATAAATTCACGATATTGTTTTAACGTGACTTTTTCTTTAAATACGTAGCCCATAACCATCACCTATCATAAGTATACAACAAAGTAAAATAAGTTTGCAACAATTAGTAAATGATAGTATAATTATTCCAGAGAGGGGCATCCAATGAAAAAGGATAATTTTATTAAAGGTGCTTTTGTTGCAACCTTATGCATTGTGCTTACCAAAATATTAGGAGCAATTTATGTTATTCCTTTTTACGCCATAATTGGTTCTAGAGGAAGTATTTTATATGGTTCTGCCTATAATATTTATGCTATTTTTTTGAATTTGTCTACTTTAGGACTACCTTTGGCTATTAGTAAAATAGTGAGTGAATATCAAACTTTAGATTATCAACATACTAAGGAAAAAGCTTATAGAATGGCTGGTAAGTTGATGATTATAACTGCTCTTGTAACCTCTATTTTTCTTATTGTGGTGGCCCCATTTTTAGCTCGGAACATTATTAAAATAAATATGTCTACCGATATGGCTATTCCACTTGGCAATTTAGGTTATGCAGCTAGCGAAGTTATAGCTGGAGATATAATGATACAAGGCATAATTTTGGTTATGCGTGTTTCAGCATCAGCTATTATTATAGTAACATTGCTTAGTATGATTAGAGGCTATTTGCAAGGCATGAAGTATATTTCTGTTTCTTCTTTTTCACAGGTGATAGAACAGTTTATACGTGTTATTGTTATCTTAATTGGTGCTTATGCTTGTGTATTTATTTTAAAAACTAGTTTATCCGTAGCTGTATCAGTTGCTGTTTTTGGTGCAACAGTAGGGGCTTTGGTAGCGTATATTTATTTAGTTATAAGAAAACATAAAATACCGAAAGTAAATAATTACAAAATAAAAGAAGAAGAAAAACTTATAACCGATAAAGACATAATGAGAAAGATTATTACATATACAATACCGTTTATTATTATGGAATTAATTGGAACATCTTTCCAGTTGGTAGACATGTTTACAGTGGTTAGAACATTAACTTCTTACGGTTATTCGGTGACAGATGCGTCTAATATTATGAATATTGTAACGACACTTGGTACAAAATTAAATGTTATTGTCATGGCAATTGCTAATGGAATTGTTGTAAGTTTATTACCAAGTTTAACAAGCGATTATGTAAAAGGTAATATTGATGCCGTTACTAATAAAATTAATCGAACATTGCAAATTGTTTGTTATACAACTATACCGATGGCAGTTGGGTTATCTCTTTTAGCAGAACCTGTATGGATGACTTTTTATGGAAAATCTTTATATGGTCCTAAAGTCTTTATGGTAAGTATATTTGTGGCCTTTTTTGGTAGTATTTTTACCAACGTAGCTGTTATGATGCAATCGTTATGTCGTTATAAAAAGATGTATTTAGCACTTATTTTAGGCTTTTCATTTAATGCTATCATGAATATTCCATTTATGATTGGTTTTCAAAAAATTGGTTTACCAATGTATTATGGAAATTTAGTTGCTACTATGATTGGTTATAGTATTGCTATTTTGATTTGTTTGGCAGACTTAAGGAAATGCTTTAAAGTTGATTACAGACAAACGATTAAGTATTTAGCTTTAACTATTTTAGTCTCTATTATTATGGCAGTCGCTGTATTATTATTAAAGAATTTGATTCCTATTAATGGGCTTTCAAGAACGTGGTCATTTGTTGTTTGTTTAGTCTATGCGATTTTTGGTGGCTTAATATATTACTTTATTACGGAAAAGTTGGGTATGTTTAAAACAATATTGGGGTTAAAGTTTAAAAGGAAATAGTGGTTAATGAAAAAGAAGTATGCTTTATATATTTTGTTGCCACCTGTTATTCAGAGTTTATTATATTTTGTGGCAAAATTATTTGAGGGTAATCCTCATATAGTTCATTCAATATTTGATGATAAAATACCATTTATACCATATTTTGTTTATTTATATTGTATATGGTATTTGTTACTTGTAGGAGCACCATATATTATTTATAAATTTCATAAATGTAATATAGTTAAATATAGTAAATGGTTTTTTATAAATAGTATTATTTGTTTTTTAATTTTTATTATTTATCCAACTACTGTTATTAGAAGTAATATTGAAGTAAATAGTTTTACAACATGGATAATAAGTATTATATATTTCTTTGATAATCCACCTTTAAATTGTTTTCCAAGTTTGCATGCTCTAAATAGTATGATGTGGCTTATATTTATAGGCTTTGATAAGAAAATTCCTAGTTATTTGAGAATTATTGTTTCGATTATTTCTGTTGGTATAATCATTTCAACATTATGTATTAAACAGCATGCCATTTATGATTTAGTTGGGTCTATGGTTGTACTTTCCCTTGGTTATGTTATTTTACTTATTGTTAATAAGATAAAAAAGAAATAATATGGAACTAAAAAAATTATGATAAGTCAAAAAAATTGTTAAAAAACATGCTAGATTTAAGACAAATTTAATAACATAATAAACTGTATTTTTTAATTATAAAAATTTGTTTTGTGTTCAATTGTTGAATAAAATCTAAGTTGCATTTTAAAAGCAATTTAGATATAATTTACATGAAATAAGTATTAATATTGATATATTGGAGGCGTTATGAAAATAGGAATAGCTAATGATCATCATGGTGTTGATATAAACAAGGAATTGACAAAATATTTGACTAGTATAGGTTATAATGTATATAACTATGGTCCCGAAACAACTGAATCAGTAGATTATCCGATCTATGCCTTTAAACTTGCTGAAGCTGTAGCAAGAAAAGAGGTTGATTATGGAATTGTGATATGTAATACTGGGATCGGTGTTAGCATTGCTTGTAATAAGGTTAAAGGAATTAGATGTGCTAAAGTAAATGACGAATGGGAAGCTAAAATGACAAGACGAGATAATGATGCTAATATTTTGGCGATGGGGTCAAGATTATCATTTGATCAAATGATTAAGATTATTAATGTCTTTTTGAATACTGAATGCTCTATGGAAGAGAGACATCGAAGAAGAAGAGATTGTTTGGATAATTACAATGGGTAAAGTTGCTTTATATTTAATCATTGTACCATTTGTTATTTGGACATTAGAAGCTTTACGGCTAGATATTTTATTTAAAAAGGGACGAACTATTCAAATTAAATTATTTTATGTTTTAGTAGCTTTAGCTTTTTCTTATTTAGTTGTTAATAGCTTATATGACTTTTCATATTATTTTACTAATTTTTAAGTAGTATGTATTATAGGAGGAACTATGAAAAATATACTACTTTTTTGTTTTCTTTATATTATCATTCCTATTATTATTATTTCACTATTAGTTACATATCCATCTAATCCACCATTTAAATTTAGTAAAAATACTATTGTTAGAGTTTATAGAACTAAAGCCAAAAAAATTGAAAAAATTCCTTTAGAACAATATGTAATGGGAGTAGTCGCTGGAGAAATGCCAGTATCATTTCAAGAAGAAGCGTTAAAGGCCCAAGCCGTGGCAGCTCGTAGTTATATAATGTATAAGATTGGGAAAAATAATAACAAAGATTATGATGTAGTTGATACAGTATTAAATCAGGTTTATATAAATAATGATGAGTTAAAACAAAAGTGGGGAAAAAATTATAACACTAATATATCAAAAATTAAAAAAGCTGTTTCTGATACCGCTTATCAATATATTACTTATAAGGGTAAAATAGCTGAAGCTTTATTTTTTTCAACCAGTAGTGGCCAAACGGAAAATAGTGAAGATGTTTTTTCTAGTAAAGTACATTACCTGCAAAGTGTGGGCAGCAAGTGGGATGTTATTTCTCCTGTGTTTAATGTCCAGGAAGAATTAACATACAGTGATTTTTGTAAAAAGTTACAAATAGATATTGCAGATAAAATTGTTGTGGATATTGTGGAAAAGACAGATAGTGGTAGAATTCATAAAATAAATGTAAATAATCATGAGTTTACAGGTAGTCAGTTCGTTAAGTTATTGGAGCTACGAAGTACTAATTTTACAATTACTGTCGGTGATACGATAATTATTAAAACTCGAGGTTATGGTCATGGTGTTGGTATGAGCCAATATGGGGCAGAAGGTATGGCGCGTGAAGGATATACTTATGACCAAATATTAAAACATTATTATACAGATGTAAAAATTGAAAAAATTAAATAAAAAAATTGTATAAAAAATTCATTATGGTTCAGACTTCTTAATAGAGGTGAAATAATGAAAAGAGTAATATTATATTCTGTTTATAGTGTCTGTTTAATTGTTGCAATTGTGGTATTAGTGTCATATAGAGCTGAAAAGTTTACAGAACCACAAACAGATGAAGTAGTTGACTATGATTATGTTATGGATATTTTTAATAATAACTTATTACAGGTTAATACTGAAGAAACTGAAATTAAAATAATTAGGCCATACAATGATAATAGTGTTTCCATTGTAAGAGATTTTTATGATTATCGTGATGAAGAAAAGGAACAGCAGCAATCAATAATATATTACGAAGGTACATATATGCAAAATAAAGGCATTTGCTATGGAAAAGAAGAAAGTTTTGACGTTGTAAGTGTTTTATCAGGTGAGGTTGTAGATATTGTGGAAGACGAATTAGTTGGTAATTCAATTACGGTTAAACACGATGATGACACGTATAGTATATATCAAAGCATTAAAGATATTCCATTTCAAAAAGGTGATCATGTAGAACAAGGTGACAAATTAGGAACTTCAGGTACATCTAATATGAATAAAGATTTAAATAATCATTTATACTTTGAATTGGTTATTAATGGTGAAAGTGTAAATCCAGAAGAGTATTATGATGCTGCATTATAATACTCTTTTTACATATACTATTAATAGAGGTGTGTATGAGTCAAAGTATTATTAATAGAGTGTTAGCTGAGGGACACTATATTTTAGAAACTAATGATACTGTACGTGATATGGCAAAAGTATTTAATGTGTCTAAAAGTACTATTCATAAAGATTTACATGAACGACTAGCTAAAATTGATAGTCAATTAAGTAATGAGGTAAAAAAAATATTACAATATCATTTAGAAGTTAGACATATTAGAGGTGGGGAAAAAACCCGGCAAAAATATTTGAAATTAGATGAATCGTACACTGAAAATATGTTATAATATACGTAGTATTGGAGGTTTGATCATATGTTTTCAAAAGACATAGGAATTGATTTAGGAACTGCCAATGTATTAATTTATATAAAAGGTCAGGGAATTGTTTTGGATGAACCTAGTGTTGTAGCTATCGACTCGGATACTAAAAGAGTTGTTGCCGTTGGTAGAGATGCAAGAGATATGTTAGGTAGAACGCCTGGGAAAGTACAGGCTATACGACCACTTAAAGATGGTGTTATAGCTGATTTTGAGATAACAGATATTATGTTGAATCATTTTATAAAAAAAGTTAACGGAAGAAATTTTTTTTCAAGACCTAGAATATTAATATGTTGCCCGTCAAATATAACACAAGTCGAGAAGAATGCTATTAGGGAAGCAGCAGAAAGAACTGGTGCTAGAAAAGTCTTTTTAGAAGAAGAGCCTAAAGTGGCAGCAGTTGGAGCTGGACTTGATATTTCTAAACCTAGTGGTAACATGGTTATAGATATTGGTGGCGGAACAACAGATATAGCTGTTCTTTCATTAGGAGGAATAGTCACTAGTGCTTCATTAAAAGTTGCAGGTAATGTTTTCGATAGTGATATTATAAAATATATTAAAGAAAAATATAAACTATTAATTGGTGAAAGAACAGCTGAAGAAATAAAAATAAAAATTGGAACTGTTTTTCCAGAAAATTTGGATGAAAAAATGGAGGTCAAAGGTCGTGATTTAGTGACTGGACTTCCACATTCAGTTGTAATATGTTCTGATGAAGTTGAAGAAGCATTAAGAGAAAGTTTATTTAAAATTATTACTCAGGCTAAATCAGTTTTGGAAGATACTCCACCAGAGTTATCATCTGATATTATTGATAAAGGAATAGTATTAACTGGTGGTGGAGCAATGGTAAACGGGTTAGATAAATTATTGGCTCACGAACTTAAAGTTCCTGTATTTTTAGCTGAAAGTCCTCTTACTTGTGTAGTTGAGGGTACTGGTGTTTTACTAGAAAATGTTCATTTAATTGAAAACAAATAACATCTTGAGATGTTATTTGTTTTCAATTAACTTTGATCTTCTTTTTTATATTTATTTTTATAATATTCTCTTAGTTCTTTGAATCTTTGGTAGTGTACAACTTCACGTTGTCTTAAAAAAGATAATGGACTAAGTAAATCAGCGTCATTGGTCATTCGCATTAAATTTTCATAGGTAACTTTAGCTCTTTTTTCAGCAGCCATATCACTTACTAAATCAGCATCCCAGTTACCAGTTGTTTCTATATAGGCTGATGTATAAGGAACGCCGGCGGCATCTACTGGGAATAAAGCATGATCATGTTGAACATATTGTGCACTTAAACCAGCTTCTTCTAATTCTTCAACGCTAGCGCCCATCATTAATTGTTCTACCATAGCTGCAATCATTTCAACATGGGCCATTTCTTCAGTACCAATATCAGTTAATAAAGCTTTTCCTTTTTCATCAGGCATATTAAATCTTTGATTTAAATAACGCATAGCAGCCGCCCATTCTCCATCTGGTCCACCATATTGTGCTAACAAGTTTTTGGCCATAGCTAGATCCTTTTTTTGAACATTGACAGGAAATTCTAATTTTTTAACATATTTCCACATAATTACACCTCCCATGGCCATGGATTGTCATCCCAAGCCCAAGGACTAACATTTAAAGCATTACTTCCTAATGTTAGCGGTCCATAAGTGTCTTCATATTCCTTTTTACATTTTTTCTTTTCCATATTTAATTGATTATATAATTGGATCATCTGTGTATTATCTGAATAAATATCAAGGTATAAACCAATATCGATACAAGCAAAATCTAACATATCTATGTATGTCAATAACTCGGCTTGTTCATTCATAGGTTTTATTTCGTATGTTTTACCAAATGGGCTAAATAGTTTTTTAAACATATTTCCACGGATGAAGCCTTGATACGGCTCAAATAATTCGTTATTTTCAGTATGCATTTTTATTTCCACCTCAGTATATATTATGTTTGAATGAAAAATGAGTTAGTAAAAAATTCGTTTTTCCTTGCAAAATTATAAAATAATTGATATAATTAGTTTGTTTATTTGAAATGGCGGATATGGTGAAGGGGTTAACACGGTGGATTGTGGTTCCATTATGCTAGGGTTCGAATCCCTATATCCGCCCCATTAGGAAATAAAACACATCATATTAGGTATTAGATGTGTTTTTATTTTTAAAATATAATAAAATTATATATATAACTATAATATTAATGGAGGTATCTATTTATGCATGAGAGAGTAACCCTTGTTTCTAGTTTTGATAACATAAATATGAAAAAAATTGAATATTATACTAAACAAATAAATGAAAAGTTATGCAAAATTCCATTTGGTAAAAATGTTGCCAATCGTATAGAAGCAGATACACTACCATATCATTTTACATTATCAGCATGGAATATCGAAGATGAAGAAAATATAAAAAACGTCTTATCACAAATTGAATTTCCTAAATTGAAAATATGTATTAATAATGTTGAAATAATGAATGGAAAAGAAAATAGCTATGTATTATATTTTAATGTTGAAGAAAATGAAAAATTAAAACTATTACAAAAACAAATACATCAACATTTACCAAGCAAAAGATATAATCCAGAAAATTTTAAATTTCATATAACTATTCATATAGATAAAGATTATAATAAAATAATAGCAATGCAAGAAAAAATATTGCAAGATTTTAAACCATTTAAATTAGAAGTTAGTACATTTAGATTATATGAAATTTATCCAGCTAAATTAGCGAAGCAATTTAATTCGATAACTGATAAGGATTTTGAAGAAATAAGCCCTACAGCAATTGTTACATCATATCCTAGAATTTTCACGGATATACCTTATGAAAAGGAAATATATAATTGGTTAGAAAAACATTGTAGTGAAAAGGTTGCTTTGAATAAAATGTTAGCACCGGAGATTGAAGCAAGGTACAAATTAATAAACAAGCTTTTAGATAAATATAATATAAAACAAGTATTAGAATTGGCAGCAGGATATTCATCTCGTGGATTAATTTATTCTAAAAAAGGATATAATTATATAGAATTAGATTTAAAAAATGTTTTAAAAAATAAAAAGAAAATATTAAATCGCATTGAAAAAGATATTCCCAAAAGTTTAAATATTATTAGTGGTAACGCTTTAAAAAAAGATGACTTTAAAAAACTTGAAAGCTATTTAAAATCTGATGAAGAAATTGCAGTAATTAACGAAGGATTACTAAGATATTTAACATTTGATGAGAAGAAAATTGTAGCTCAAAATGTTTATAATTTATTATCAAATTATGGTGGTATTTGGATAACTTGTGATGTTACTCCTAAAAAGTATATTGATTCACAAGATAAAGCTTTGCCAAATTTTAATAATTATTTATCATCAATAACTTTTAGAAATAATATAAATGACCGTTTTGAAGATATAGATCATATAAAAAATTTTTTTGGTAATATTGGTTTTGAATTAATTGAAATTCATAAATTTAATGAGATGAGCGATGAATTATATTCTATAAATAAATTAAATATCTTTGATGAAAAAATTGAAAAAACTTTAGAAAATGCTATTGTAGTTGTTATGAAAATACAAAAATAACACTCCCAAATTGATCAAAAAATGATTTCCTAAATAAAAATAACATGTTGATAAATCAAGTTTAATAAATGTAATAAAGGCCATAGCTGCAAATATAGTATTATATTGTATCAGATTTGGACCGTATGAATTATTTAACAGACAAGATGTACTGAGTAGTTATATTGATTAGATAATTAATATAAACTTTGTAAAAGAATGTAAAACAAAATTTTATATTCTTTTATTAAAAATGCCAAGTGATTGTGGAACAGATATTTTTTGTTTTGATTCATATAGAGAAAATATGTACGAAATATGGAAACAAAAAGATTTACATAAATAAATGTTTTGTATTATACTTAATTTATCAAGTATTACTAAATATTTTTACTACTTGGGTGCAAAACTCATATTATTATTGCTCCATTGAAAGATTTGTTTGATTTTTTTCGAACATTTAAATATATTTCATCTCTGTATAGAGAGGATTTTTTATAAAATAAAAATTTTATTTAAGAAATTTATTATAAATTTAAAATAAACAAATTATTATTTATATAAAAAAGTTGTATATTTTTACAAATATCTGAATTTAAAATTTTTTTGAGTTAAGAGCCATTCTTGTTATTTAAATTTTATTATGATATTATAAAGCTATATCTTATTTATTAGAAAGGATGCCATTTAATTATTATATTAGATGCTAAATTACATTATGGTGAAGTTATGTTCAAAAAATGCGTATGATTTGTTGACTTGTGGTACGATTGTTAAACCGTCTGATTTTAAGAAGAATGAAAATTATTGGATTAATCATTCTCTCTATGTAGGACATGCAGCCCAAATAATAGCTAAAAAGTTAAATATTGATGATGATTATGCTATGGCATTAGGATATATTCACGATATTGGACGTAAAATTAGTCATAAAGATCATATTATAGTAGGTTATAAGTATTTATATCAACTTGGATATGAATATGAATGGCGCGTTTGTTTAACCCATTCATTTATTGATAACAATATTCTTTTAACATGTGGTGATGGTCCTAGTGGTGATGTTCGTGAATTTATTATGGAATATTTAAATAGCATAGATATAAGTATTTATGATAACATTATTCAACTTTGCGATTTATTTTGCATGTATAGTGGTTATACTACTATTGAAAAACGACTTTTAGATATTTATACACGTAAAAATGTTTCATCAAATGCTAAACAACATTATGATAGTGTTTTAGCTTTAAAAGAAAGGTTAGAGCAACAGATGGGATGTTCTTTATATAGTTTATTTCCTAAAATAAACAAAAAAGATTTAGTTACAAATCAAACAGATGTTGAAAAATTACTAAGAATGTTTGATAATGAGAAAGTTTTAATGAAAAAAATTTAATGTTATTTGGTGATGTAATGAAAGTAATAAGTATTAAAGAGCCATGGGCAACACTGATAAAAGATAATAAGAAGCATATTGAAACTCGTAGTTGGAGGACTACCTACCGTGGACCTATTTATATACATGCGAGTAAGAGTAAAGTGCCTAGCACAGTTTTGAATAATGTTGAACTAATGAATATTGTTGGTGATAGTCATATGAATTATGGTAAAATAATTTGTCGTGCTAATTTAATTGATTGTGTTTATATGACCCAAGAGTTTATTAATCAAATGAGGCAAAATGAACAGGAATATATATGTGGCTTTTATGAAGAAGGAAGATACGCTTGGATTTTATCAGATGTTGAGGAATTGTCAGAATATATCGCAGCAAATGGTCACTTGGGTATATGGAACTATGATGATCATTAAAGACAAGTATGTAATAATGCAATATTGTTTTAAAAATAATTAAACAATATTTTTTTGTACTAAATGCTTTTATTGTATGTCATGATATATTACAATCAATATTATTTTATTACAATATAAGCATGATTTAGTCTAAATAAAAGTGTTTATTCTATTATGCTCAGGTAGACCTTTTTGGTTGTAAATTTTTTATAAATAGTGTATCATTATACTAGAAGAATAAGAGGGGATAATATGTATAAAGACTATGATGTTTATAAAATGGCCATTAAAGTATTGGACAATATTTTAGGTTCCATAGTAAATTGCCAAAAAGATATAATTGCGTTTCATCAATCCCATATTGACAGTATCAAAGAAAATAATATTTTAAGTGAGGATGTTCGTAGACAACAGATAGATAAGTATTTAAGTTCTATTGACTCAATCCATCAGTTGCTTAAAGAGAATAATGCTATTATCAATTTAATTAATGATAAAAGTGATGAGTTAAGAAAGAATGTTGAGCAAATTATAATTGATGAAATTAAACTTAATGATGACAATTTTGAGGGAATTGTTAATACTTTACAAGCAGTTATAAATAGTGAAAGTGATAAAGTTTTTGCTATTGCTAAAAATGCAAGGCAAGTTTTGGATGATCATGATAATCATAGCTTTAAACAAATTGTTCAGGATGAATTAGAGAAAATATGTAAATTAAAAGATAGAATTAGTGCAATGATTGAAGGAATTACCTTTGGCGATGATCCTAAGGACATTCATGTTATTAATAAGTTAAAAGACGTTATTAGTTTTGAAAAAAAGCGAATTGACAAAATAAGTTCTGAAGCTTATCAAATGATGGTTAGTCAGGATTATGATATTAATCTAAAAGACTTATGTAATAAATTGAAAAATGAACACACTAATATTTTGGATAAATTAGAAGAATTGAAACATTTAGACATAGATGGTGAAAATTTAAATCATGGATATCGAGTTCCATTAAAACTGATTGAAGGGATCATGGAGGAAGAAATTCAATGTATAGGAAATACATTGAGTCATCTAAATGGCTTGACTGAAGATAATAATGGCTCTTTAAATAATCGCCAAAAACTTACTACTGTTATTGATGAGGAAATGGCAAAAATACAAGATTATACCGGTAAATTAAAAACTGCTTTGCAAGATTTGAAATCTGGTGAAAAGAGTATTAAAGATATCATTAATGAAATTACTCAGGATAGTTTCCAGTCAGAAGTAGCTAGTGAAAATTTAGAGAGAAGTATTTCTCAAGTTAGTCATGAAGAAAAAGAAAATGATTTTGCGATCTATAAAAATAGTTGCTCTAGATTAAATCAAAGCTTTTGGGAGGCACGACAAAAAGTAGTCGACGAAAAAATAAAGTACCCAAGTGCTTTGTTTGAACAAAAGGTTCGAGAATATCAAAATGATTATTTGATTCAAAAGTATAATGTTAGTTTAGAACAACTTGAGGACCAGTTGGATAGTTATAAAATAAAATATGCTGAAGATTTATATGTGGATGATATCTATGATCGCGCCCTTTATGATTTAAAAAATGAAATGACTTTATCAGTTCAAGATTTATGTGATGAATCAACAGGGTTAAGCTTAATTGATACGCGAGTTTATCAATATTTAGAAAAAGATTTAGCTGATATTATTAAAGAGATAGGCCTTGCTAAAGTTAAGGAAAATGTATCTGAATCATTGGCTGTAAATGAGTATAGCAAGTTATATAGTATTAATAAACTAATAAAACGTAAGGAAATGATTGAGCGACAAATGAATATTATTAGAAAAAGGGCTGACAAATTATCAAAAGAAAATTAGGTGAAAATTATGGATGAAGAAGATAAAGTTTACAAATATTTATTAAGCAATATAAATATGTTGCTACAAGAGGGCATCTCCTATTATGAACAAAAAGATATTAATTTAAAGAATAAATTGATAGATTTTTACGATTATATCAATAATGATGGAAATTTTGAAGTTGTTGTTGAAAAGGATATTCATGATTCAAAAGAGGATGTTAATGAAACCGATGACAATGTCAAAAAAATGGCTTCTTCTTTTATGGATAGATTAACAAATATTAAAATATCTTTATTAAATATTGATAATGATATTGATAAATCGTCTAAAGAAAGTAGTATTAAAAATGATAGTGATATGAAAGGTATGCTAGAAATGGAATCTAAACAGGATAGTTATATAGCTAGTGATGACGAATTATTACTGGATGAGAACGATGGTAATAAGAATAGTGATATTATAGCTAGTACTGATAGTGGTGTTGGCGAATTAAAACAAGTCACTGTAGCAAATGATTTTCAAGAGCAAAATAATTTAAAAAATGAAGGCTCACCATTGGATATATTTTTTAAAAGTGTTAACGATAATGAAAAGAAGTGATATTCACTTCTTTTCATTATTTAAATGTATTTAATATACAAGGCAACAGTAGCATTATCTTGACCATTTCTAATATTATGAAAAGCAATACCATTTGGAACAATATCATTTTGTTTACGATATATTGCTTCATAAAGTAATTTAGATGCAATATTTTTGCCATGATTTTTATCAACAATAAACTGGATCTTTTCATCTGATAAGCAATCTGTAATTCCATCGGTCATTAATAATAAACCTGTATAACTGTTATTGTTCACTAGTAGTATTGTTGGCTTAGTATTATATTCATGACCAATACATTTAGTGACTAAATTATTTTGACTATGAAAGCGTAAGTCATCTTTAGTAAGTTTACCATATTCGTAATATGCCCAAATTAAAGAGTCATCCTTAGTCAACTGTTTGATATTTTTTCCTTTAATAGCGTAAGCTCTAGAATCACCGATGTTAGCTATAATAGTTATTCTTTCGGTAATAATAGCACATGTTAATGTTGTAGCGCATTTAGATCTATTATACTCTTTATTATATAAGGAATTATTTATATTAATAATAGTTTTGTATAAGCTTTCTGTACATAATAAAACTGAATTTAAAATATTGGTTTTAGTGCCTTTAAACCACTTTTCTAAACATGATATGGCAAAATGTGATGCTAGTTCACCTTGAGCATAACCACTTAATCCATCAGCTACTGCCAATAGTTTAATCTTTTTATTATTGGGGTGTTTAATAGTTATGCAACTATCTTCATTTTTACTTTTTACTAGTCCAATATTAGTTTTAGAAATAAGTATATCTTTTTTTAAAAAGCTAAACATTTAATTCACTCCTAAATACACGATTAATATACTAACATCTAGTGTTTTATTTGTCAATTGGAGTTAATTATTTAGATCTAAAGATTTTTTCCCAAAAGTTGGCATAATATGATATTGGCAAAAGGTATTGACATTTTATTTAAGTATTGTTAAAATACTACAGGCTAAGGAGATTTATATGAAACAAACAACAACTAAATTACTTCAAAGAATTAATTTGGACAATTCCATACGAAGAAAATTATTGAAAAGAAATATTGATAGTGAAGATATTACGAATATGAAGCAACAGGCATATGACCTTATTAATATAACTGGTAGGATAGATGCAAAGTCATACATTCTTTTAGGTAAAATTAATTTATTAGAATCTAATAACGAGGGGGCTAAAGAAAATTTTGAAAAGGCTATAGAGCTTAATCAGCAACTACCGTCATCTTACTATGGTTTATTTAAGGCATATGTTAATCTGGGAGATTATCAAAAAGCTTTATTTTATATTAAACAATATTCTCGGCTTTCTAATATAAATGTAGATATTTATATAAAGTTGATTAATAATTTGACTAAAGATGATCAATTTACTATAAAGTTTGATAACACTATTTTAGGTCAAAGAATAAAGAACATACCATTATTAAGAAATTATCAACTTTTGGTTAATTATTTGAATGAGAATGATTTTAATAAGGCATTAAAACATTTGTTAATTTGTGTTAAACTTATTAAGAAGTATGATTATCATATTGATTTATCGTACATAGAAATTTTGATTTTAAAAGTTAAAAATATTGTTAATGCTAGTGAAGTAACAGAATTGAAACATCTACTTGCTACTTCAGATAATTTGGGTCAAAGGTATTTACTTTTAAATCAATTATATGAACTTTTTCCATATAACATTAATATTTTATACTATTTAATTGAAATTTCATTAGCCTTTGAAAATGATGGCCAGGCTATTATGTATATTAAACGAGCTTTGGAACTGGAACCACATAGTAATAAATTAAATCATTATGTTAAGATAGTTAATGAAAAGGATAAATATTTAAATACACACTCTGAAGCTGAGAAACTTAAAGTTATGCTAACAAACTTAATTGATAATGAAAATTATCAGGAAGCTAAAAATTTATGTAATGAAAGCTATGCAAAAACACAAAATTCATATTTTATATATGCAATGGGAGTTATAGAATTTAAACAGAAAATGTATAAAAATGCCAAAAAATATTTTCTAACCTATTTGACAACAAATTCTCATTATCGTTTGAAAGAGAGTTATTATTATTTATTTTACATTAATTATTATTTAAATGACCTTGACTATAAAAAGTATAGTAGGCGGATTTTAAACTTGTCTTGTACAGATGATATTTTGACTTCAAATGAAGTTTTTACTAAATATTTATTAGAAATACATGATTTTAGTCGGGCAGTAATTATTGATATTGACAATGATATATTTACGGGAAATATTGAACTTATCACAAAAGGGAAAGAAAAGAGGAAAGAGTTATAGTTATTAAGAGGTGAATTATGGACAAAAAAGTAGTTATAGTAACTGGGGCGTCTTCAGGTATTGGTGCAAGTACGGCTATTAAATTTGCTAAAGAAGGATTTAATGTAGTAATCAACTACTGTAATAATAAAGATGGTGCTTTAAAAACTTTAAATGAAACGTTGAAATATGGTAATGATAATTTAGTTTTAAAAGCAGATATTAGTAAAGAAGAAGATATTGACAAGATGGTTGATAAGGTAGTGGAACACTACGGTAAAATAGATGTGTTAGTTAACAATGCTGGGATTGCCATTGATACTGTTTATGAAGAAAAAACTAAAGATGACTTTATGAAAATATTGGACATTAATTTAGTAGCACCTTTTCTTATTTCTAGAAAATGTTCTAAATATATGCCAAAAGGTAGTTCTATTATAATGGTATCATCAACTAATGCTATAGATACTTATTATCCTTATAGTTTAGATTATGATGCTTCAAAATCGGGATTGATATCATTAACGCATAATTTAGCACAAGTTTATGCCCCTGATATTAGGGTTAATGCAGTAGCTCCAGGTTGGGTACTAACTGATATGAATAAAGCATTAGATGAAAACTATATTCAAGAAGAATGTTCTAAAATTCTTTTAGAGCGATTTGCTAAGCCAGAAGAGATTGCTAATGTTATTTATTTTTTATCAACTAGTGATGCTAGCTATATTAATAACACTGTTGTTAGGATAGATGGAGGTAGTAAATGTTAGATAATTTAGCTATTAATCGCGAAACATATGATATGGTAAAACAAGCTGAAAAAGAATTAAAAGATATTTTTGAAAATATTGATGAACAGGCTCAAAAAAACAGTTTAAAAGTACTGAAAGCTTTTCAAAAGTTTCATGTTTCTACAAATCATTTTGATTCTACAACTGGATATGGTTATGATGATTTAGGTAGGGATGTAATTGAAAAAATATTTGCTGATGTTTTAGGTGCACCAGATGCTTTAGTTCGTAATCAGATGATATCAGGTAGTCATGCTTTAGCTATTACTTTATTTGCCCTTTTGCGCCCTAATGATTTGTTACTTAGCATAACGGGAACACCATATGACACTTTACATGAAGTGATTGGTATTAGGGAAAATGCTAGTTCTTTGGCGACTTTTGGGGTTCACTATGATGAAATAGACTTGATTGATAATGATTTTGACTACGATAAAATAGCGACTTATTTGAAAAAAAATAAAGTAAAGTTGATTGAAATTCAAAGATCGAAGGGATATTCTACAAGAAAAAGCCTAACCATTGAAAGGGTTGCTAAAGTTATTTCATTTATCCGTAATATTGATAAAGATGTTATTATTATGGTTGATAATTGTTACTGTGAATTGGTTAGTGATAAGGAACCTACACAAGTAGGTGCTGATATTATGGTTGGCTCTTTAATTAAAAATTTAGGAGGAGGTATTGCTCCTAATGGTGCCTATATTGCTGGACGTAAGGACTTGGTAGATCTATGTGGTGAGAGATTGACTTTACCTGGGGAGGGTAGAGAAGTTGGACCAACTTTAGGTATTAATAAGTCTTTGTTACAGGGATTATTTTTGGCACCATCAGCTGTAGCAAGCAGTTTAAAGACAGCTATATTAACGAGTAAAGTATTAGAAGAGCTTGGCTATGAGGTTGAACCGAGATGGGATGATCAAAGAGCAGATATTGTTCAAAATATTATTTTTGGTAATGATAAAGACTTGATTAATTATTGTCAGGGCATCCAAATGGGGTCTCCAATTGATTCTTTTGTTTTACCAGAACCTGCTGATATGCCTGGCTATGATGATAAAGTTATTATGGCATCTGGAGCATTTACACAAGGCTCATCTATTGAACTATCATGTGATGGACCACTAAGAACACCATATATTGCTTATCAACAAGGGGGATTAACCTATGAGTATGGTCGCTTAGGCGTAATGCATGCCATAGATAGATTATTACAAAATAAATAATTAATATTTTTTAGAGTTTAAATTAGTACAATTAAGTATAATTTTAACTCTTTTTTTGATAGTTATGATATAATGATAATGTTTAACAAAAATAAATCGAGTGGGTGATTGGATGCAATTAGAGGTGGATAACAATGAAAAATATTTTATTCAGTATAATAAGAACGGCATTTTTTTGACCGGCGAACAAATGGATATATTAACTAGTTATGGAATTCAATATCAAAATTGTGGTAGTCTTGATGAATTGATTAATTTAATTGAAAGGTATAAAGATGATATAAATTATGATGAGCTAGATTGGTTACAATCTAGTTTAGCAGAATTTAATTATTATCATAATACACATAAATGAATAAGAAGAAACTATTTATTGCCATTTTATGCATTTTAATTACATTTTTGCTGATTATCAATTATTATGTTTTTTCGTTTACACCATTTGATGATTTATTTTATAAGTTAATTATAAAATTAAAACATCCTGTAGTAACTAGAATTTTTATTTTATTTACTTATGTTGGGGGAGTAATTGGTACTATTGTTTTAATAGGTATTGTTGTATGTGCCAATCGAAGGAGAGGTTTATACTTCTTATTTAATATTTTGATTATTTCTATTATCAATTTTGTGTTAAAAAATATATTTATGCGTGAAAGGCCAATTGGTATAAATATAATCGATGAAACGGGCTACAGTTTTCCTAGCGGTCATGCTATGACGGCAATTGCGGCCTATGGGCTTATTTTATATTATCTATATCGAAGTAAAATGAATAAAAAATTACGCCATATACTTATTGTATTAACAATGGTAATGATTGTTGTTATTCCAATAAGTCGGGTATATTTAGGTGTTCACTTCTTTAGTGATATCACTTTAGGTGCTTGTATTTCAATAACTTGGTTAATGTTTTATACAGAATATTTAAATAATAAGGACATATAGTAAGTTATTACCTATATGTTTTATTTTGTTGGAGGTATCATGTTTAAATACAGAAAAAATATAAAACAAAAAGAGAAATACTTGAAAAAATATTGTCAACGTTTAAAAAAATTGCAAAAGAAAAATATTGAAATAAATAAGTTGAATAAGTATTTATTATCAAATATAAAATTTATAAAATATAAAAGAAAGTATTATTTCCCTAACCAATTATTTGCTTTTTTGAGTGAACAAACTAAAAATAAAAATTATTATATTAGGGATAATGATATTATTGAGGATTTAAACAAATATACAAAGATTTATAAGCAACATCTTTCTTTCTGGGAAATAAAAAATTTAAAGATAATATTTTATCATATTATGATAGATGCATTGTATTCTATTATAATGTGTGAACCAGATCAGATAATTAATTATAGCGTTAGAAAGTATAAAAACGTTTATAATATTATTAATAGTATTAATTATTTCCAATATTTTGATGAAGAAAATATTTTGGAAAAGGTCAGTAGTACAGAACAATTGTTATTGACATTAAAGGAATATAAAAATTCTAGTATTAGTACAAGGATAAAATATCGCGAAAAAATTATTAAGTTAAGTAAAAATAAGCAGTTGAGTGAGTTTCAATGCGTTAAAAATTTAGTAGATAAAAAGCAATCTTTGGCAAATTTCTTATTTAAAAGAATTAATTATGCAAAAGTTAGTATCTTGCTTGTTATAATTTCATTTATTTTAGCTATTATTTTAAGTTTGGTGTTATATCAGTATTTGCATCATGATTTATTTAGTCTTTTTATTATTCCTTTTAGCTATTATTTTTTCTATAGGGTACTTTCATGGTTAGTTCCTAACTCAGTAATTTTGGAGAATGATGATGTAATGATTCCTAAAACAATGTGTGTAAAATATGTTGTTTTAAATAATTCAGATGATGTTTTAAACGAATTATCTGTATTAGAGAATATGTGTTTAGATATTAATAATCCTAACATCCATTTTACTTTGCTGGTTGATTGTACAAAGTGTGATCATCAGATAGAACCCTTTGATGATGAAATTTTAACAGCAGGCTTAGATATTGTAAATGAATTAAATAATAAGTATCACAATAATCTTTTTTATTTTGTTTATCGAAAAAGGTCTAAACATGGAATGTTATGGTATGGTGATGGAAATAAAAGTGGTGCCATAGATCAATTTATTGACCTTCTATTTAATAAAATAAATGAGAATGATGATTATAATTTTTTTGTCGGTCATAGCCATTTTTATGAAGAGTATAAATACTTAATTGATATAAAAGACAATATTGATCTACTTAGGTTAGTTAATATTTTAGAGCATCCATACAATAAACCATTAATTCATCAAAATAAAGTAGTTAGAGGATACGCATCTTTTAGTGAGTATGGTCGTCTGCGACTTGATAACGTAATAACTTATTATAATTATATTATTAATCTGGAGGTGTATCGCCTTTTATTACAAAACAGGAAACCAAGTAATTTAATTCATGTCAATTGTTTAAAGGGTGGGGTAATTTATCGTAAACATGAGAAATTATCTTATAATAAAGAAGTTATATTGAAAAATAATATTATTTTATTTAAGTGGTCTTTAAACAAGAATAGTTTTTTTAATACTGTTCAGAAATTAGACTTGTTTCATTGCTTATTAGAAGCATTTTTATCTTGCTTATCCGCTATTTATTTTTTATACCTTTATTTATGTAAGGGCAATATTTTATGGATAACATACTTTGGGGTTATCAGTTTTATTGCTTTATCAATACCTTGGTATATATCTTGTAAAGTATTGTTACAATATATTTTCAATAGAAAGTATCGCAATGACAACTTAGATATTAAGAAGGAGCATCCTTGGTTTGACTTTGTTATTATAGGTATTTTGTTATTGTTAGATGTCTATTTAAATGTATCTGTTGTGGCAATTATAATAATGTTTGTTATAATGTTTATAGGACTGATAAGGAGGAATATAAATGGTTAATTTTGATTTTAAACGCTTTAATTTTACATCTGATGATAATTATAATTTATCAAATATTAAAGAAAGATTTTTAGCAGATAATAAAATGACAGGATGGTATGACTTGGATATAAATACTAGGGAAATATTAGAATGTGCTAATGAAATTAGAAATAAAGCTGATGTTTTTATTGTTGTAGGGATTGGTGGATCATATTTAGGTGCTAAAGCAGTTGTTGATGCTCTTAGTCCTTACTTTAAAAAAGATAAACCTGAAATTATTTTTGCGGGAAATAATTTATCAAGTGCTTATTTAGCTCAGTTAATTGAATATATAAAGGATAAAAGTGTTTATTTAAATGTTATATCCAAAAGTGGTAGTACGTTAGAAACAATGATATCTTTCAAAATATTGTGGGAATACATGTCTCAAAATTATAGTGATCTAGCTGAAAGAATAATTATAACTACTGGATCTTGCGATAGTGATTTATCTTCTATAGTTAGTCAAAATGGCCTTAGACATTTTGAGATTCCTCAAAATATTGGTGGTCGTTATTCTGTTTTGACAGCAGTTGGATTGCTCCCTATTGCGGTAGCAGGATATGACATCAACAGTTTGCTATCGGGTGCCAAAGATATGAAAAAGAATTTGGATGACTGCTATAAATATACAATTGTAAGAAATCAAATGTTAAAAAATAATAAATTAGTTGAATCTTTTGATATTTATGAACCTAAGCTTTATTTTTTTACTGAATGGTTAAAACAATTATTTGCTGAATCTCAAGGCAAAAATAATAAAGGTATTCTACCCATTTCAACGGTTAATACTCGTGATTTACATTCATTAGGACAATTTTTTCAAGATGGGACACCTATTATCTTTTCCACAACAATATATGCTAGTAAAAGTGAAAAAGTGGTTATACCTGGTTTTAAAGATACTATGAGTACTCTTAATCATAAAGCTATGTTAAGTGTAGTACAGGCTCATTATCCCCATACACCAACAAACCTAATTATTCTGGATGAAATTAATGAATACAATCTGGGCTATTTAATTTTTTTCTTTGAAATGAGTGCTATGTTAGGCAGTTATTTGTTAGATATTAATTATTTTGATCAACCTGCAGTAAATGCTTATAAAGAAATATTAGATAAATTAATTAAGTATGAAAACTGATTTTATTTGAACAAATAATGCATATACTATAAATGATAATGTGTATTATTTGTTTTAATAGTCCTAAAATGTCGAATAGTTCAATTTGACACAGTTTTTTATATGTGGTAGTATAGACTTTGCTTTGCAAGAAAAAGGAAGATTATGAGGTGAGTATTGTGAAAGCAGACAAAAAAACAATCTTAATACTTGTATTAATGGTATTAGATTGTGTGTTTGGTGGTATCATTGTTTATGACTATATATTTAATCACGAAAGTGAAAAATCTGTGCCACTTAGGGCTAGTGGAAATTATGTAGTTGTTGAGGACGTCTTTGATTCAGTTGTGGTACAACCAAAGCAAGAAGTAAAAGAAGAAAAGGTTGAAGCAAAGGAACAAATTGTGTATGACGGCTTAACTTTAAATCAATTAAGTGATAAGTTAAATCGTTCCCTAAAGAGTGACTTAACAGGGAAAGGCCAACTTGTTGCATCTTATTCTTTAGCAAAAGGTGTGGACCCATATGTCGCTACAGCAATTATGTTACATGAAACTGGATGTGAGTGGGGTTGTAGTCGTCTAGTTAAGGAGTGTAATAATGTTGGGGGACAAAAAGGCTCAGGTTGTGGCTCATATTCTTATTTTAGTTCCTTAGATACAGGAATAAAGAAATTTATTGATAACTTGGCAAAAAATTATTATGCGAAAGGATTAAATACTCCAGAAAAAATGAATAAAAAGTATGCTACTAGTAAAACATGGAGTACTAAAGTCAATAAATATGTTACAAAAATCAAGAGTAATTAACACCCTTGATTTTTTGTATAACAACAGAATGAGTATTAAATTATTATAAAATGAGTCATTATTAGTTGAGATAATTTAATACTAAATAAAATATTTACTATAGCAGACAAATCTTGTATAATGAGTATGGTGATGATATGGGCTTGTTAGACTTTAAAAAAAAGAAAGTAAGTTCTTATGCTATGTTCCGTTTAATACATGAGACAGGTAAGACTTATTCTAAATCTATATTGGAAGTATTTGACAAGGTTGGCATAGTATATAATGATATTGAAACAGAAGTTATAATTGCATCAATTAACTATGAATTATGTCGTTATGCCTTATATAAAAGGAATAACAAGCAAGTTGTGAACGATGTTATCAATAAAGTTTACCAAAAATTTATATATGATATTGACCCAAATAAAAATAATGAAGCTTATTATCAAAATATAATAAGTCAAGTTACTAATGAATTTAATCGTATATTTAGTCATAAATTAATATTTAACCCTAAGGCAGACGAAATATACCATTTATTATTTAAAGAAATGGATGTTAATGAACAGATTATTGAAAAAATGTATATATTGGAGATTTTATCTTATGTTAAATTATGGATAAATAATGCCTTAGGAATTAATAAAACCTATGCGATTTATGACAGTGATGAAGAAAAAAAGAAAAATGAATATATTGATTTTCGATTTTAACTATATTTCTTTAAATATGATATAATATTGGTGATAGGAGGCATTATTATGGAAACAAAAAATAAAGGTGTTTCAAAGGTTGATTTTGAAATATTATGGGAAGGAAAACCGGCTGGTTTGTGGCAACGTTTTTTATCGACTATTAATATGAATTTTACCACCTATCAGATAACAAAAGATGAATTGATAGTTCAAAGTGGTTTTTTTAACAGAAAAACAGATACTATTGAATTATATATGCTTAAAGATCCTGATTTAACAGAGAGTATATATCAAAGAATGCTACATATAGGGACTATTACTATAAAGGTTGATGGTCATGGGACTAATGACAAATTTGGATCTGCGATTAAATTAAAAAACATTCAAAACGCAGCTGAAGTAAGAAAAATACTTCGTGACGCCATTGAAGATGATGTTATGGAAAGAAAGATAACTTATTTTGATAAAATATAATTTAGTAGTATGATGTAGGGAATTTTGGTAGAATACGGGTGGTTATATGAATAGAAAAGAGGAAGCTGTAAAATTAATAACAAAAAAATTGAATGGGAATACCATTATGTCATATGAAGATATTGCTACCATCACAGGTTATCATCCTAAGTATATTTTGCGCTTAAAAAAGGAGATATTAACTAATTCAATTAGTTTAGAACATGGTAACAAGAATCGAAAGCCCGTTAATACTATTCCAGATAAGGAAAGACAGTATATAATTGATTTATATCGACGTTCTAATGTTAGTATAAGACGATTTTGTCGATTTTATGGTAAAAGAAGTTATTCATGTATTTATAATGTGTTAAAGGAAGCCAATTTATTACATAAAAATAGGGGTAATTAACCACCTATTTTTTGTATATAAATTTTTTAATACCATAGTAACTAAGTGTTTCGATAACATGGGCAATTTCATCAATATTTTGTTCAAAATCGCTTTTTATCCAATAATTAATTATACCTAACGAACCATTGAATATGAAAACGGTGGCATATTCAATTTCTTCATTATCAATACTGTCTAAATCATTTATCCATTTATTTTTAAATAGAGTATAAGTAATATCTAAAATATCATTAAAAAAATATAAGTTGTTTTGTACTGTAAATAATATTTTCACTAGGTCTTTATTATTAAAAAAGATAGTTAACATTTTTTTTAAGAAGTCTGCCATAGAATAATTATCTTCAACATTTTGCAAGGCGGTAATAATTTCTTTAGAAAATTCATCTTTGACTTTATCAATTAAGTCGTAAACATCTAGATAATATCTATAAAAAGTAGCTCGGTTAATATCGGCGATCTTGCATATTTCGCTAACCGTAATCTTATTAATGTCTTTTGTATTAAGCAGTTGAATTAATGCTTCTTTAATGATCATTTTGGTATATCTTATTCTTCGATCCATATGTACCTCTTTTAAACATTTTATTATATATTTGTTTAATATCTATCATTTATTATTAAATTGATGATTGATACTAAATTTAAATTAATTATATAATAAAGATAGAAATTGTGCAACAGTGTGTTGAATAATTTCCAGGAGGTCTAATAAATAATGAATTTAATCAAAAATATTATCAAACGTATTGAGTATAAGCATCCATGGTACAAATTTTATCCTAAACATAGTCGTAATATTACTGTCCCAAATCTTTCTCTTTATGAATATTTATATGAGACTGCTAAAGATCATTTGAAATCTCCAGCTCTTAACTATTTTAATAAGAAAATGAGTTTCAAAGCATTTTTCCATGAAATTGACTTATGTGCTAGGGCACTAAAATCTCAAGGTATAAGAGAAGGTGATGTTGTAACTATTTGTATGGCAAATACACCTGAAGCAGTTATTTCTTTTTATGCTGTTAACAAGATAGGGGCTATAGCTAATATGCTTCATCCTCTATCAGCTGAAGAGGAGATTAAATCCTCTTTAATATCTACTCATAGTGTTATGTTAATAACGATTAATCTAAGTTATAAAAAAGTTAAAAATATTATTGATGAAACTGATGTGTATAAAACGGTTATTGTATCAGCATCTGATTCCATGCCTTTATTTTTACGTTTAGGATATAATATAACACAAGGATATAAGATAGCAACACCTAAAAAAAGTGAATTTAATTTGTATTGGCATGATTTTATCGATAAAGGACGTCATTATAATGGTAAGACTTTAGTTAAAACTACAAAGGATCAACCGGCTGTTATTCTGCATAGTGGGGGAACTACGGGAACACCAAAGAGTATTGTTTTAACTAATGGCAATATTAATGCTGTTGCTAAACAAGCACCTATAGCTTTTCCTACAGTTGGAATAAGTGATTCATTGTTAGCCATTTTACCATTATTTCACTGTTTTGGATTAGTTGTTTGTGTACATGGTCCTTTGTGTTTGGGAGCAAGTGTTATATTAGTACCTCAATTTGATGCTAATAGATTTGATAAGTTATTGACAAAATATAAACCCACTATGATTGTTGGGGTACCAACACTTTTTGAAGCCATGTTAAAAAATAAACATATGGATAATGTAAATTTAGCTAATGTAAAAGAAGTTATTAGTGGTGGAGATACTTTAACAGAGCAAAAGAATGAAGATGTTAATAAGTTTTTAAGAAAACATGGTTGTCGAAAAACGATAACCCAAGGATATGGTATGACTGAAACTTCAGGGCCTGTCACCTTTGGTGCTTTAGGTTCGGACATATTGGGCAGTGTTGGCATTCCACTTGCTGGAAATGAAATAAAGATCATTGATCCTGATACTAAAGAAGAACTTAATTATGGCGAAGTAGGTGAAATATGTATTTGTGGTCCTACAGTTATGCAAGGGTATTTGGATAATGAAAAAGAGACTAATGAGATATTGGAAAAAGATCATAAAGGTAAAATATGGGTTCATACTAAAGACTTAGGATATTTAAATGAAGATGGTGTCTTATTTTTTGTTCAAAGACTAAAGAGAATGATAATTGTATCAGGTTATAATGTATATCCATCTCATATCGAAGACGTAATTATGGAACATGAATATGTGTCAAATTGTGGTGTTATTGGTATACCACATCCTTATAAGGTGCAAGTACCAAAAGCTTTCATTGTTTTAAAGAGTGGGATAAAAGCTACCGCTAGTGTTAAACATAGTATTAAAGAACATTGTGAAAAAAATTTAGCTCATTATATGATACCAAAGGAGTTTGAGTATCGTGAGTCTTTACCTAAAACACTTATTGGCAAGGTAAATTATCGTGAATTGGAAAAATAAGCTTATTGGTATCAATAGCTATTAAATACTATAAGTTAAAACACTGTAGAAAGTTGTTATAAGTAATATATGTTTTAAGTGCTAATCATAAATTTAGTACTTTTTTTTTTTATTCTTCATATAGTTAATTGGGAGGACTGTATGAGAGAAATAGATGGATTAACGAATGAAGAAGTTATTAAAAGTCGAAAAGCTCATGGAAATAACAGTATTGGTGAATATCATAAAAATAGTTTTATTAAATTAATTATCAGTTCTTTAGGAGATCCTATTATTAGAATACTGCTTATTGCTTTAGCTATAAAAGTGGTCTTCTTAATGAAAAGTTTTGATTGGTATGAGACAATTGGTATTTTAATAGCTATTTTTACAGCGTCTTTTATATCTAGTATATCAGAATATGGTAGTGATAAAGCTTTTGCTAATTTAATGGAAGAGGCGAACCGTACTAAGTGCCGAGTTAGGAGAAATAAGACTAAGACTGAGATTCCAGTCAATGATATTGTTGTAGGTGATATTGTTTGTTTAGAAAGTGGTGATATGGTTCCTGCCGACGGTGTCATTGTTAGTGGCAATATTAGTATTGATGAATCAAGTCTAAATGGTGAATCTAAAGTAAACAAAAAAAGCGTTAGCAATGAAATATTAAGAGGAAGTGTTGTTTTAAATGGACAAGCACTTATGAGGGTCGATAAAGTTGGTAGTGAAACTTTTTATGGTAAAATGGCTGGTGAGTTAAAAGCCCCTCAACCCACAAGCCCTTTAAAAAAACGTTTAGTTAGTTTGGCTAAATCAATAAGTGTGATTGGTTACGTAGGCTCAGTTTTAGTTTTTATTAGCTATATATTATTATATGGTTTTAGCCTTGAAAACATTATTTATGCTTTGACATTAGCTGTTACAATTATTATAGTGTGTGTACCCGAAGGGCTGCCTATGATGCTAACCTTAGTATTATCATCTAATATGAAAAGAATGTTAAAAGATAATGTTTTAGTTCGTAAATTAATGGGCATTGAAACTAGTGGTTGTATAAATATCTTGTTTACAGATAAAACAGGAACATTAACTAAGGGTGAATTAGAAGTTACTAAGTTTACGGATGGCACCTTAAAGGAATATACATATAATGATTTAATAAAAAGTAATTTATCTCGTATAGTTAAGATATCTTGTACAATTAATAATGCTAGCAGTTTTGATGGAGATAATATTGTAGGAGGAAATATTACTGATAAAGCTATTTTGAAATTTGTTAAAAAAAATAATTTATCATTTTATAAAGAAAAAGTTATTCCTTTTGATAGTAATAATAAATATATGATTACGACTATAGTAGATAAAGAAAGGGTCAATTTAATTAAAGGTGCCCCAGAAGTTTTACTTAAGCATGTTAAGTATTTTTATAATGCACTCGGTCATAAAGAACGAGTTAATATTAATAAATTAAATGATTATGTTAATCAACAAGCTAAATTAGGAATAAGAGTTATTGCGTTGGCAACTTCTACTAATGTTGATCCAACTAATTTGAACAATTTAAACTTAGTAGGCTTTTTACTTATTAAGGATGAGATTAGAAATAATGTTAAAGAGGGTATTAAACTAGTAAAAAAAGCCCATATTAATACGGTCATGTTGACAGGAGATAATATTAATACCGCCATTAATATTGCAAGTGAAATAGGCCTTTATAATAATGGTGATATTGCTTTAACAGGAGAGGAGTTAAATAAATTAAGTGATGAACAATTAAAGTCAATTATACCTAAGTTAAAGGTTGTTGCTAGAATGTTACCCCATGATAAAAGTAGATTAGTTAGGGTATGTCAAGAAATGAATTTAGTAGTTGGAATGACTGGAGATGGTGTAAACGATGCTCCAGCACTAAAAAGAGCTGATGTTGGTTTTAGTATGGGTAGTGGTACTGAAGTAGCTAAGGAAGCTAGTGATGTAGTAATACTAGATAATAATTTTCTATCTATAAGTAAAGCCATATTATATGGAAGAACTATATTCAAAAGCATTCGTAAATTTATTATATTACAATTAACTATTAATGTATGTGCTTTAAGTCTAAGTGTTATAGGACCATTTATAGGTATCGATGCACCTGTTACGGTTATTCAAATGTTATGGATTAATATGGTTATGGATACATTGGCGGGTGTTGCCTTTGCTTTTGAACCGCCACTTGAAGAATATATGAATGAATATCCTAAAAAAACAAATGAACAAATAATTAATAAGTATATGATTAGTCAAATTATCAGTATGGGATTAGTAGGTTCACTACTTTGTTTTAGCTTTTTAAAATTGCCTGTTTTTAACTATATATATAAGGATACTAATACTTTACTTACTGCTTTTTTTGGATTATTTATATTTTTAGATATTTTTAATAGCTTTAATTCACGAACTAATAGATTAAACGTCTTAGCTAATATTAAAAAAAATATGGTTTTTATGATTATTATTTGTTTCATTGTTTGCGTACAAATAGTGATGATTTATTATGGTGGAAGTGTCTTTAGAACAAATGGTTTAACAATTGTTCAATTATTAATTACTATATTATATGCATCGTTAGTAGTACCAATTGATATTATTAGAAAGATGTATTTAAATAGAAAAAATATTAACACGGGTGTATAAATGGTTTTATTTGATTAATACTATAAAGGGAGGAAAACATGAAAAAGATAATTTTTACTTTAGTAGCGTTATTTTTATTAGTTGGATGTGATATTGGAAAAGATATGACTAATACACCAACTAAGAAAGTTGAAGCATATTTAGATAGTTATCAAAAGTTAGACGATAATGTTTTAAACGATTTAGATACATTAATTGAAAATACAGAATATACAGTTGAACAAAAAGCACGTTATCGTGAAATTATGAAAAAACATTATGGAAATATAAAATACGAGATTAAGGATGAAAAAATAGATGGCGACACGGCTACAGTTGATACAGAAATTGAAGTAAATGATTACAGTAAAATACTGTCAGAAGAACCAAATCAAAGTGATTTTTTAGATGAGGATGGTAATTATGATATGTCACTTTACTTTGATTACCAATTAGAACGTATTGAAAAAGCAACTGAGAGAATAAAATATAATATAACCTTTAAGCTTACTAAGAAGGATAATGATTGGGTAATTAGTGATTTGGATGAAGTATCTAAAGAAAAAATACATGGTATTTATATGCATTGATAGGATAGAGGACTAAAATAGTTCTCTTTTTCATATCTTTATGTAGGTGAATATATGAAAAAAATACTATTATTGTTACTAATGCTTATACCATTAAACGTTTGGGGAATACAAACTAGTGCTAGAAGCGCTATTATGATGGATACTGATACCCATAGAATTTTATATAGAAAAAATATTAATGAACAAAGAAGTGTGGCTAGCATATCTAAGATTATGACAGCAATTATTGCTGTTGAATCCGGAAAACTGGATGATATTGTAACTGTTGGCGATGAAATAGATAAAAGTTATGGCTCTGGAATATATATTCAAAAGGGTGAAAAAATTTCGTTAAGAGATTTAGTATATGGATTAATGCTTAGAAGTGGTAATGATGCATCTTATGCTATTGCAAACTATATTGGAGGGGATAAATTTGTTGATATAATGAATGAAAAAGCTAAGGAAATAGGTATGATTAATACCGTATTTAATAATCCTAATGGCCTAGATGAGGAAGCTGGAAATTATTCGACAGCATATGATATGGCTATTTTAACTAGTTATGCTATGCAGAATAAAGAATATCGGACTATTGTTGGAACAAAAGAACATTTTGTTAAAACTAATAAAAATACCTATTCATGGATTAACAAAAATAAATTATTGTTTAATTATGAATATACGACTGGCGGTAAGACGGGGTTTACGCAAAAAGCACGTCGAACATTAGTTACAACAGCCAGTAAAAATAATTTAAATTTAGTTGTCGTTACATTAAATGACGGCAATGACTTTGCCGATCATAAATCATTATTTGAATATGGTTTTAATAATTTTTATCGTTATCAATTACTTACGAAAGGTAATTTATCTATACCAGATGTTTTGTATAAAAATTATAATTTATCTTTAGCTAATAACTATGATTATACTTTAGAAAAAAATGATGATGTATACTTAAAATTTGAATTAAATTCTACACCAAAAGAAGGAGAAGTTGGTAAAGCTAAAGTGTTTGTTAATGATAAATTGGTATATTCAGAAACAATAACGGCAACCAAAGTAAAAAAGAAAAAAAAGAGTATTTGGGAAAGGATTAAATTATGGTAAGTCGACTATGGTCTTATTTTATTATTGTGGGTGTAGTATTCGGCCTTTTGACTGGAAATAGTATTAATGTTAACGAAACTATTTTAAATAGTGCTAAAACAAGTTTAGAAATTTTTATTCAAATATTTCCTGTTGTTGCCTTATGGCTTGGTATTATGAATATTGCTACTAACAGTGGTTTACTTGATAAATTAGCTAAATTGTTATCAAAATTTCTACATCCCTTGTTTCCAGATATACCTAAAGAGCATCGTGCTTTTGGTTATATGTCCAGTAATATTATAGCTAATATGTTTGGTCTTGGTAGTGCTGCTACTCCTTTTGGTTTGAAGGCCATGAGTAGTTTACAAGAGTTAAATGATAACAAAAAGGTTGCTTCCCGCAGTATGTTAACTTTTACTATGATTAATACGGCTGCCATTACGATTATTCCAACGACTTTAATTGCTTTGCGAGTTATGTATAAAAGTACTGATCCAACTAAGACGGTCTTCGTGACTATGATCTCAACAATTGTGGCTACAATATTTTGTATAGTATTAGATAAAATACTAGATAGGAGGTCATAATATTTCTAACTACATATTACCATTCTTAGTTTTAATTATTGTTATATACGGATTAGTAAAAAAAACGGATGTCTACGAATCTTTTATTGATGGCAGTAAAGAAGCTTTTAAAATGGGTTATACTATTTTTCCTAATCTATTGGCCATGATTTTAAGCGTAAATATATTAATTAATAGTGGCTTTCTAAACTGGTTTATTTCACTTTTTGTAGTTAATATTAAATTACCAGTTGAATTAATAACGTTAATTCTTACTAAACCAATATCAGGTAGTGCAGCTGTCGCCTTAATTAACACTATTTATAGTAAATATGGTGTTGATAGTTTTGTTAGCCTTTTGGCGTCTACTATTCATGGATGTACAGACACAACTTTTTATGTTATTGCGTTATATTATGGTAGCGTAGGTATAAAAAAGACAAGGTATGCAATGTTTACAAGTCTGTTTGGAGATTTTATTGGTATTTTAACTAGCATTATTTTATGTTATATGTTCTTTAGTTGAAAAAATTATTTAAAAATGATATAATGAATACGGAGGTAGAATATGAAGAGGATATTGATGACAGGAACTTTAGTATTAACTTTAGTTATATTGACTGGCTGTGGTGATAAAAAGACATTGACATGTACAAAGTCTAGTTCAGATAATGGTTTTACAAATGATATTGAAGCGGTTTATGAATTTGACGGTAATAAAATTAAAAAATCAGTTCAAACAAATTCTATAGTTGCAGAAGGGGCAGTTGCTGACTATATTGATGAATATAAAAATAGTGCTCAAGAACTTGTGGATGAGTATAATAATAAAAAAGGCTTTACAGCAAAAGTAGAGTCTGATAATAGTAAAATTTCAGTTATAGTTGAGATGGATCCATCAAAAATGGACGAATCAGAATTTAATGCAAATAGAATGGGTGAAAACTACGATAGTATGAAAGCTGTATTAACGCAGGAGCAAGGATACACTTGTAAATAGTGTATCTTTTTCTTTTTGATTATGTTAAAATACATCTAGGTGGTTGAATGGAAAGATTACAGAAAGTTATTGCCCAATCGGGATATTGTTCGAGAAGAAAAGCTGAAGAATTAATCAGTGGTGGTCATGTCGTAGTAAATGGTACTGTAATAACGAAAATGGGTACTAAGGTTAATTATGATGATGATATAGTAATTGATGGTAATGCTATATCAATTAAGGAAGATAAGGTATATTATGTTTTAAATAAACCGAGAGGAATTATTACCAGTACTGATGATGATAAGAAAAGAAAAACGGTTGTGGATTTAATAAAGGAAAGTAGAAGAATATATCCTGTCGGACGCCTTGACTATGATACAACAGGTGTATTATTACTTACTAATGATGGTGAATTAACAAATTTACTCATCCACCCTCGTCATTGTATTGAAAAATTGTATGTAGCGAAAGTACAAGGGATCCCTCAAAAAGAAGAATTACAGCGTTTAGCTAGAGGGGTAATTATTGATGGATATAGGACTGGTAAAGCGAAAGTTAAGTTAAGTAAAATTGATAAAAAACAAAATACATCCATTGTTAATATTATCATTCATGAAGGGAAAAATCATCAAATTAAGAAAATGTTTGAAGCTATAGGATATAAAGTGATTAAACTTCGTCGAGAAAGGTTTGCTTTTTTAGATGTTAATGATTTAAAAGCTGGTGAATATCGAGAATTGACTATTAAAGAAGTAAAACAATTATATAGTTTAGCAAAAAATAAATAAATTAAAGCAATAAAAAAAGCTACGTTTAGGCAGCTTCTTCAACGTTTTTAGCGTCCGTTACTTCATAAATAGCATTTACAGGACATCCTTCCTTAGCATCTATGGCTTCATTAACAAAGGCTTCATCGATATTATCAACGATCGATTGTGCTAGCCCGTCATCATTTATTTCGAATACTTCAGGGCAGATGGCTTGACAAGAACCGCATCCTATACAAATATCTTGATCAACTTCTAATTTCATAATAATCCTCCTAACAAAATTATAATTAAATTATGAGGAAATTGCAACCGAATTATTTTAAATATGTTGAATTTATGATAATATATAAATAGGGTGATGCTATGGCTAGTAGAATGGAACGTTATTATAAACCTGAGAAACGTAGTAAAAAGAATGAGCATCTTTATCAACAAATAAGTGATTTATGTAGTTATACCAATATTGAGGGGGTTGCTGATATTTCAAATAGTAATGAAATTAATATTAGTATGGTCAAGGAAATGCTTAAAAATAGGGAAGAGTTCCAAAAAACACGTAACTATGAAAATTTGTTAAATCATCAAGTAGAAGAACAAAACGTTGTTGAGGAAGAGGTTGAAGAAAAAAATTATGATATACGTGATATTCTAAGCAAGGCCAAAGTAGATCACAGTGATAGTGATATAAAGTATCGTAATATAAAAAATAGTCAATATGAAATTTTAAAAAATATAGATATTGATAATGTATCTGATGACGTGCGAGATCTTATTAATACTATGCCGTTTAATGAAAATATGTCTGATGATTTTGACATGTTTGATAGCTTGAAATCAGATACAATGGTTGGGGATGCATCTTCTATTAAAAAGATTTTGGATGAAGCTAAAAAGTCTGAAGAAGCCCCTAAAGTAGAAGAAGTTGTGAGTGATAATTTAGCTAATATTGATAATACTTTTTATACATCTAGTTTTAGTTTTTCTGATAAAGATTTCGAAGATTTACGTAATTTAGATGATAGCTTAAAGAGAAATAATAAACTTATTAAAATATTAATTATGATATTTAGTATTTTGATTGCTGTAGTTATTTTATATGCTCTCGCTAAATTTATTTTTTAAGAAGTTTTAAGCTTCTTTTTTATTTTTAAGCACATTATTAAAGGTAGAATAAAAAAGGGAATAGGAATGAGATATGGAAACACGTAAGTCATTAATAAATTGGCTATTGTTGTGTTAGTAAATAAATAGCTATTTAGAATGATTAAAATAACAGGCATGATATATATCTTATTAGTTTTTATGGATTCATTACAAAATTTAAGTCCCATGGATGTAAAAATAAAAATATCTAATATCCATTGAGTGGCTAAAATATTTTCTAAACGAAAGCTAACAAACTTTTCAAAAGCTAGCTTAAAAATATGAAATTCTGGGTATTGAAAAATAGTAGCCAAATCGATACCTAAAACAGCAATTAAAAAAACGATTGTAAAGAATAATGTTATAAATGATCCAATATAACCAAAAATCATTTGTTGTTTAACATTCTTAGTCGGAAATATTAAAAGAATAAAAAGTGGCAATATGTTATAGCTCAAATATGATAAGACACCTTTAATAGGATTATATTCTAGTACAGGTGTTAAATTACCTAAAGAAAATTTATTTGCAAGACCGGTCACACTCAGAAGAAATAAAAAAATAGACATAAATAAAAGAATTAAACTAACACGAGCAATAACCTTATTTTCTTTATTGATAAGCAAAATGATTGGTATAATAAATATGATACCTACTACTATAACTGGTGTTTTATTAAGAAATTGACTGACTACTAAATTAGTTAAATTCCAAAAATTTAGCATTGTTATGGCAAATACTGCTATGGCTAAAAAAATTTTAATAATTTTTTTGGTACGTGGAAAAAGGATATCAGTTTTATCAAAAATATTTAAGTCGGGTTGATATTTAGCAATATACAAAAAAACTAAAAGGGGGACAATGCCAATTAGAAATGCCAAAAGTACACTTATCCACGAATCCTGATGAACTAAAGTAATTAAAGCTACAGATGTTATACCAATAAATGAAGCGCGACACACAAAGTATGCAATTGCTCCATAACCTAAATTTTTTCTCATTTCATTAACTCTCCAATCGTTTGTTCTAAAGCTCCTTTATTACTTAAATTAAAGTCGATATTAACATTTATGCTTAATTCAGCAAATGTTTTATTCCAGTCATTTATATTATTAAAATAATGGGGATATTTACGGTAAATTAGGTTACCGTAACCAAAGATATCCGAATTTAATTGTTTGGCTTTTCTAATCGCTAATTGCGTATATTCATACATTTGTTTTTTAGCTTTTTCTTGATATTCTTTGATAACTTCTGGATCCTCTAGGTTAATAGAACATCCAGTTTCATTAATCATACCACTTGATTTAATGTTAACAGTAATTTTAGATTTTTCAACTTTATTTTTAATATTATAACTACTAGATGTTATAACAAGATTATCATTTTCACAAGGTAGCGAAAAGTATAAAGTTTGAATATCGCCCAGTAACATATTAATTCCGATACTCTCGTCATTTGTGGCCCATCCTATTAATTTATCATTTTTAAATATGCCTAGTGTATCCAGTTTAGTATAAGCACTAGAAACGGATTTTTCTTGTTCTTCTTGGCTGGTCGCTTTTTCAGTGTCACCAACTAAAATCAAACTATTAACAACTGGATTATTTCCTTTTTGCATAATTTTGGATACAAAGTCAGTAAAACTTGCATTAGTAATACGTCCTTGTAGTTGTTCAGTCATTTTAATGTTTGATGTGATGTTTTGTGATGGATAATCAGATAACGGTGCTAAAACAGATAAGTGATCTTTTGCAGTTTTATTTTTAGCCGTAATTAAATAGAAATTTTGATGAGATTGTGGTTCACGAAGTAAAAAATCTAAAATTGGATTGACACCTTTTTCGGCAATTTTTTCTGATATAATAATGACTGACAAATGACTAATATATAATTCCTTAGGTGTTGAAAGACTAATAGCTTTAATAGCTTCGTAAATAGTCTTACCCTTTCCAGATGAAACAGTAACTTGAGCTTGGGTTCCTGATTCTTCGCTTTTTTTACCATTGGAAATGAGCAAAGATACTTCATACTCATTTTGATCATAATCAATAGCCATACCCGTTACTATGGCGTATTCATTTAGTTCTCGATAGTTCCAACAACCAGATAACAATAACACTATAGTAAACATAAGTATTATTTTTTTCATTGTGCACCAACTTTCTTTTGATTTGGAGCTAAACTTTTAGGTCTTTCTTTACGTTTATTTGCTGGGGCAATGATAATACTATCTTTAATAATATTTTTTGTTAATGGGCTAAACGGTATTAAATAAGGTGTGTCTAATGTTTCAATGCTGGCTAATTTAATAATTAGAATAAGCGTTGCGGAAACAATACCTATTATACCCGTAAAAATAGTTGAAAAAATAAATATCAAACGCCATTGTCTTATAGCATTACCCATATCTACATCGCTAAAAACCAGTTCACATATTGATGTGATGGCAACGACTATAATAACAATGGGCGATACTAAACCAGCTGTTACAGCAGCATCGCCTAGTACCAGAGCTCCAACAATACTCATAGAAGCTCCAGAAACACTGGGTGCTCTAATATCAGCTTCACGCAATATCTCAAAAATAATAATAAATATTAAAACTTCTATAAAAGTAGGGAATGGCACCTGACTTCTTTGTGTAGCTAAAGAGATTAAAAGTTGATCGGGGATCATTTCCTGATTAAAAGTCATAAGTGCAATGTATAAAGCTGGTGTAAAAATAGTTACAATAAAAGCAATATACCTTAAAACACGGCTAAAAGTAGCATTAATGGGTTTAAGATAATAATCTTCAGATGATTTCAAAAAATCATCTAAAGTAGCAGGTAAAATTAAAACAGTTGGACTGTTTTCAACTAATATAACAATTTTGCCATTTAAAAGATTGATGCATGTTAAGTCTGGCCTTTCCGTGCTAATTGTTTTGGGAAAAGATGTTTTTTGGCTTTTCTCTAAAAAATCTCTAATATATCCACTATCAATAACGCCATCGATATCTATCTTTTTTAGGATTTTTTTAATTTTATTAATGCTTTTTTCTTTGGCTATATTTTTTATGTAGGCAATACTAACTTTTGTCTTCGTTCTACGGCCAATTTTTGTTTCTTCGAACCATAAGTTATGATCTTTAATCCTCTTTCGGATTAAGCCAATGTTTACTGCATTATTTTCTGTAAAACTGTCTTTAGGCCCTCTTATCAATGGTTCAGCATCTGATACAGTAATACCACGGTCTAGTTTCTGTTTTGTTTCGACAGCGATATACTGTTTACAATTATCAACAAAAATGCAAGTATAACCAGAAGCAAGATAGTAGTAACACTCATTTAGATCATTTAATATTTCTAAGTGTGAATTATATATATAATTTTGTAGTTCTTGAAAAAGAATGTCAATAGTACTTATTTGGACGATACTTTTATTTAAAAAGTCACTTACTTTGTCATCGCTAGTCACACTTTCTAAATAAATATAAGTAATATTTTTTATTTGGCGTTCAACAATGTCGCTACTATTACCTAAGTTCTTTTTTATTTGATCTATTATTTGTTGCATACTATCACCCTTTTTAGTATTTCACGAACTTTAAAAACTATGTATAATTTTTAAGGTTTGTATGATATTATTTAAATGGGTGAGATGATGAATACTTTCAATTTTTTTGAAGATTTTTTAAGTATACCAAGAGAATCAGGACATGAGAGAAGAATTAGTGAATATTTATGTAGATTTGCTAAAAAATATCACTTAGCGTATGAAGTTGATTGTATTGGTAACGTTATTATAAAAAAACAAAGTAATAATGGTTCTAAAGATAGTATTATTTTGCAGGCACATACTGACATGGTTTGCACCAGTACAGACTATTTTGATTTTGAGAATAAAGGAATTGATTGGTACATTGATGATGGCTTTTATAAAGCTAATAAAACAACGCTAGGTGCTGATGATGGTATAGGATGTGCTATTATATTAGCTATTTTGGCAAATGATGATATTAGTATACCTAATATTGAAGCTGTTTTTACCGTACAAGAAGAAACCACAATGGAAGGTGCTTATCAACTTGATTATACAAAACTTAATAGTCATAAATTAATTAGTTTAGACGGAACTAGCGAAGGTGTTATTGAAGTTTCAAGTGCAGGTATGGCTATCATAAATGTAAGTAAAGATATCAACTATACTAATAATGATAAGCCATGTTATAAGATTAGTATTTCTGGCTTGTTGGGTGGTCACTCTGGTACGGATATCGATAAAAATAGAGGAAATGCTATCAAGATAATGGGTGAGCTTTTATATGAGATAGATGATGTAGGTATTGTCTCTATTTTAGGGGGCGATAGGTTAAATGTTATACCTAGTAGTTGTACATGTATAATTGCAACAGAACAGGTAATAAAAATCCCTGAAACTATTTATGCACACTTTCCTACTATTAAAATAGATATTGAACAAGTTGATCAATGTGCAAAAGTTATGACGAGAGAGGATTCAAACACAATAGTTGAGTTTATGCACAATATTCCTGTTGGAGTGTTGACTTACGCAGACACTTTTCCACAAACATCTTTAAATTTAGGTAAAATTTATTTTGAGAATGAAGTTATGCACATTGATCTAAGTATTAGAAGTTCAGATAATGCAGATGAGGAAAAATATATCCATTTAGTTAAGGAGTTATGCACACGAATGACATTTAAGTTGGTTGATCAAAAACCATTCTTTACGTATAAAGAGATATCACCATTAAGAGAATTATTGATGAATAAATACGAAAAATTATATGGGAAAAAGGTAGTTTTAGAAAGAGTACATGCTGGTTTAGAAGTAGGTATATTCGCTAAAAATATTGATAATCTAGATGCTTGCGTGATAGCACCTAATATATATGATTTACATTCTGTCAATGAACGCGTTGAAATTGAATCAGTTATACGTGTATATGATTGGCTAGTTGCTGTATTACAAGATATATAACGTAATATAATTAGAAAATTATTAATTTTAACTTACTAGGATTTCTTTACGTAAAGGAAATTTCTTGATATCAGGTTTCAAGTGTTAGGTTATAAAAGATTAAAGATATTATAATATAGGGAATAGCTGTCATTTTTTAATGAATAAATAGAATGTTAAGGTATTGAAATGAAAGAAAATTTTAGTGTAACTTAGTTTAATGTTGTTATTTTAGTTAAATTTAAAATTAATAGTTATAAACTAAAGCGGTTTTCAAATAAACTATGATAGTTTAATATTAAAAAATAAAAACGCATAATCCTAAAACATATATTGATATAAAAAAATGTCTTTTGACTTATCAAAGGACATTTTTTAGTATAGACCAGAAATTTTGCCGTTATTATTGATATGCATATTTTCATAAGCCGGCGTTTTAGATAAACCAGGCATAGTCATAATATTTCCCATTAATACGACAATAAAACCAGCACCACTAGCTAATTGGACACTTTTAACCCTTACTTCATGATTGGTTGGATAACCGAGCAATTTAGCGTTATCAGATATTGAGTATTGGGTTTTGGCAATGCATATTGGTAGGTTGCGATACCCCATATCTTCGAGTCTTTGTATATCAGCTAAAACATTATCTTCATATATAACCTTGTTGGCGTGGTATATTTTGGTACTTATTATTTCAATTTTATTTATAATTGAATCTTCTATATGATACAAATATTTAAAATCAATGGGTTGATTACACATGTTAATGACTTTGTTGGCTAATTCAATAGCTCCTTTTCCACCTTGCGAAAAAGCTTTTGATACAACAAACTCACATCCCATATTTTTTACAAAATTTTTAACATAAGATATCTCTTCATTAGTATCCGTGATAAAGTCATTTAAACAAACAATAATATTGTTTGAGTATTGTCTCATGTTTTCAATATGTACTTTGAGATTACTAATACCCTTTTTTAAATATGTTAAATTTTCTTGAGTTAATTCATGATTTTGACATCCACCATTGTATTTAAGACTACGGATAGTAGCATTTATAATAATACAGTTAGGCTTTAAATGACCATATCTGCACTTTATATCGAAAAATTTTTCTGCACCTAAATCGGAACCAAAACCAGCTTCTGTAACAACATATTCCCCTAAAGAAAGAGCTAGTTTTGTAGCGATTAAAGAGTTGCAACCATGTGCAATATTGGCAAATGGACCACCATGGATAATGGCAGGATTTCCCTCTAATGTTTGAACTAGGTTAGGCCTAATAGCATCTTTTAAAATTATAGTTAAAGCATTTTCAATCTTTAAATCTTTAGCATATATAGGCTTGTTATTAAAATTGTAGCCAATAAAAATATTGCTAAGTTTGTATTTTAGATCTTTTAGATCGTCAGCTAAACAAAGAATAGCCATTATTTCGGATGCAACTGATATATTGAACGATTCGTTCCGTCTAATTTCTTTTTTACCATTACCAATTGTTATTTTGCGTAGAGAACGATCATTAATATCTAAGCATCTTTTAAAAGCAATGGTTTCTGGATTAATATTTAATTCATTGCCTTGGAATAGGTGATTATCTATAGCTGCGCATAGTAAATTATTAGCTGTTGTTACAGCGTGAATATCACCAGTAAAATGTAGATTTATATCTTCCATGGGTACAATTTGCGCATATCCTCCACCGGTAGCTCCCCCTTTAATGCCAAAAACTGGCCCTAAAGACGGTTCACGTAAGGCAACAATTGCTTTATGGCCTAATTCATTTAAAGCATCGCATAAACCAATACTCATAGTTGTTTTACCCTCACCATATGGTGTTGGATTAATGGATGTCACAAGGATTAATTTCCCTTTTTTATTACCTTTTGTTTTATTAATTTTAGCTTTATATTTACCATATAGTATTAATTCTTCCTCTTGAATACCAATCTTTTGGGCAATTTCTTCGATTGGTTTTAATTTGATACTATTGGCTATTTCGATATCTGACTTCATAAAAATTACGTATAATCAATTCTATAATTGATTAACTCCTTTCTACTCATATTTTTTCTTATATACCACCCAGTCATATAATTAAGCTCACAACATGGATTCAGTCTATCTAATTATAGATTAATGAGTGATTTGGTGGCTTAAATTAAAATTTTTTAAACCTTTATAGAATAGTTTAAAATAGCTCAACTATTGCAAAATATTTTATGTGTACTCCTTATAAGCTAAATTCACCGTTATTATACCATACTTGTTTATTAAAGTCATCTTAATTAAAAACTTTAAATGTGTCAAATTTATTTATGTAAAAGTGGCTAATTAGTCATGGATAGACTTTTTATATGTAATAATATACTTTACTTTAAGGGTGGTATATACTATAATATATTAATTGAAAGGTGATAAATGTGGGCAATATTGTTGAGATAAAACATTTAAATTTTAGTTTTGGTGAAAAACGTGTTTTTGATGACTTTTCTTTAAGCATTCCTGCAGGGTCATTCACAACTATTATGGGTAGTAGTGGTAGTGGGAAAACAACTTTAGCCCGTATTATGTTGGGATTAGTTAATGCTAAATCATATGTAAAAATTAATAATATGTTTATTAATCCTAAGAATATTAAAGAAATAAGAAGAAAAACTAGCGTTCTTTTTTGTAATCCTCGAAATCAATTCCTATCAGATACAGTAAGAGGGGATCTTGTTTTGGCCCTTAAAAATTTTGGTTATAGTAATTCAAATATCGATAAACGAATTGAGGCTGTAACTGATTTATTAAATATTAAAGAATTGCTTGATATAAATTCTAATTGTCTGAGTGCTGGCCAAAAACAATTGATTGCTTTAGCCATTGCCTTAAGTCATGAACCTAAATTATTGATAATAGACGATGGATTGACGATGATTGACGCTGTTATGCGTGAAAAAATATTTAAAATTTTAAAGGAAATTAATAAAAATGGTGTGACTATTATTAACATGACCCATGATAGTGAAGATTTACTTCAAGGGAGCGATGTGATTATTATTGGCGGCGGAAATTTGGTATTACAAGAAAAAACTGAAAAAGCTTTTTTTAATCCAAAGCTATTTTACGACAATAAAATTGACTTACCATTTGTTATTGATTTATCAATAAAGCTACAATATTATAAAGTAATTGATAAAACATATTTAGAAATGAAGAAGTTGGTGAATGCTTTGTGGACATAGATTTTAAAGAAGTTCAGTATATTGTAGCTAAGAAGAATGTTTTAAATAATCTTAATATTCGATTAAAGGCAGGAAAAATAAATGCTATTATGGGACACACTGGCAGTGGAAAGTCAATTATTGGCGAGATGTTGGAATCAGTGATAAAACCTACGAAAGGCATTATTTTGGTTGGTGACCATGACATTACTCAGAAAATGTCTTCTAAAGATATTAATGATTTACGTTTTAATGTTGGAATGGTTAGTCAATTTCCTGAAAATGATTTTTTTTGTGAAACAGTAAGAGATGAGATATCTTTTGGTTTAGACTTATTTAATTATAAGAAGAACAATATTGAAAAGAGAGTTAATGATTCTTTGAAAATGGTTGGTTTAGATAGTAGCTATTTAGATCGCGATCCTTTTACGCTCAGTACGGGAGAAATTAGGTTGGTTGCTTTAGCTAGCGTTTTAGCTTTCAATCCTAAAGTTATAGTGTTTGATGAACCTACAGTTGGATTAGATTCTAAAGAACGTAAAACACTTTTGAGTATATTGAGAACAATAAAGCATAGATATGGGAAAACGGTTATTTTATTTTCCCATGACAGTGATTTTATTTATCAATTAGCAGATTATATATTTATTCTGGGCAATGGTAAAGTAGTATTGGATGGAACTAAATTGGATGTATTTCAAGATGATTTAAAATTAAAGCAAAATGGTATTCTATTACCTAAAATAGTGGCATTTGAAAAGTTAGTTAAAAGAAATAAAAATATAAAAATAAATAATCGTGATGATATAAATGATTTGATAAAAGATATATTGAGAAACTATTGATAGATAGTATTGGAGGTTTGTATGAGATATTTTGTAACGTTTGCTTATGATGGAACCTTATATAATGGATATCAGAAACAACCTGGTCAAAAGACTATTCAAAAAGAATTGGAAAGGGTTTTGACTAAAATAAACAGCGGAAAAGATGTATCTGTTATAGCAACTGGAAGGACAGATGCTGGTGTTCATGCATTAAACCAGAAAGCTCATTTTGATTTAGATAAGGAAATGAAAGTTGATAAGTTAAAAGATAGTCTCAATAAAATGTTACCAGATGATATTTATGTTAAAAGGGTGGAAGAGGTTGGTGAAGATTTTCATGCTAGATTCAATGTAAAAGCAAAAGAGTATATCTACAAAATTAATATGGGAGAATATAACCCGATTGAGAAAAATTACATTTATCAGTATAATAAACGCCTTGATGTAGCGGAAATGGAAAGGGCATTAAAGTATTTAGAGGGTGAACATAATTTTAAATCTTTTACTAAGCATGATGATGATAAAAATGATTATGTTCGTAAAATTATTCAGACAACGGTGACAAGAGATCCTAAAAATGTTAATAACATTGTTATTTCTATTATTGGTACTGGATTCCTTCGCTATATGGTTCGTAATATAGTAGGTTTTTTGATTGAAATAGGTGAGGGAAAACGCAAAAGTAGTGATGTTTTTGATATCTTAAAAGCTGAGGATCGTACTAAAGCTGGCAAGACAGCTCCACCTAATGGATTATATTTAAATGATGTTTTCTATTAAATAAGCATAGCTTATTTCAGACTGTTGACAAATAGGTAAACATTTTTACTTATTTGTCTTTTTTTCATAAAAATGAAAAATCTAGGGTATT
>CANQMF010000001.1 GCA_947624915.1 uncultured Bacilli bacterium | reverse complement strand
CTCTTTAAAAAGTTTAAACCGCCTATCGGAAAGATAAAAATGTTTAGTATAAAACCTAGCACAACATATAAATAAAACAACTTTTCTTTTCTCATAAAACACCTCACTAGTCCTGAAGTAATTTACTTAAGGCCCTATTATTATTTTAATAATTATTATATATATAAGCTAAAATTCCTATATTACTAGAGAAATTATATCAAAATATCCCTACATTGTAAACATACAAATATCTTATTTTATAATATTATCTTTGGTCTTCAAGTAAATTACTTAAGGCCCTAAATTAAACAAAAAAATAGTGTTAAACACTATTCTATAACGTAGTCGATGAGCCTACACCAATATTGATACCAAGCAGATTCCAGCCAACAATAATAACCATCCAAGTAATAGCTAAAGCAATAACAACAGGAAACATTTTTCGCATTGTTCCAAAAAAACTTATATCTTCATTCTGACTATCAGCCTTATATAAAAATCCCAACATAATGATAAAGAAAATATAAAATGGACTAAAACACTTACCAATAGAATCTCCCGCTTTAAATATCATCTGTGAAAAAGCTGGAGATATATTTGCTCTAACTAAACTACTAACAATTATTGGTGAAATAATTGTCCAGTTACTAACGGTTGAAGGATTTAAAATAGCAACTATAATACAAATAATTAATGATATGGCTACTACAAAAACCCCTGACATTTCACTAGTTCTTAACAGTTCGATTAAATTTAATGATATAACTGTTGATATATTAGTAAATTCCAATACACTGAGCATAATTGATGCAAAAAACAAACCAGCAAAGATAAAGCCCGTATTTTGGAAAGTCTTAGATATAGCCTGATTAAACTCTTTGCTACCTTTGATATTTCTTGATACCTTACCATATACATAACTACATATTAAAGACATGCACAACATAATAACCATAAACCCATCTTTAAATGGTGCAGAAGGTCCAAATAATTTTCCCATATATGAAGTTGCACTATCGTCTAACATCCAGCCAGACAATGGCAAATTAGGTATAATAGACCATGCTACAATGGCTAGCATAATAATAAATGCTCCCAAAGAAGCTTTTAAAGCAACACTTGATTGAATTAATTCGTCATCATCGTTGTATCTAGCTTTCTTATTAAAATATTTTTCAACAACAATTGTACCTACTATGGCTAAAATAAATGTTGAAACAATCATAATAAAAATCATTGACAATGGCGAAAAAGAATAATTCTCTACCACGTTACGAGCTATCGTTTCGGTTAAATTACCCAAAACTAAATCTTGATAATTAAAGAATATGCCAGCTCCATAACCAATAGTAATACCTATAAATGATGTCATAATCCCTGTTTTAGCATCACGATTAATCACCCGATAGACAGCTGATACTAAAGGAAGTAATACAGCATAACTATAGTCACCAATAAAAGTTGAAATAATACTAATAAAAATCACAGCGAAAGTAATAATGCTACTTTTAACATTTTTTAGGCCACTAAAAAGATGTTTTAAAAGGCCACTTACTTCCAAAATAGATATAGTAATTAAAGAAACAATAATAGCAACCAATGGCTCAATATTACGGAAATTTTTAAGTGCAGATCCAAAAATATAACTAATTCCTTCTTTTGTAAAGACATTATTAGTGGTAATAACGGTTGTTTCCAACGTCTCAGGATCAGTTAAAGTCCCCGTCAAACCTATTTTATTAAATATAAAACCCAGCACCATAATAACAATGCTTATAATGATCATTACTGTAATTGGTCCGGGGTTAAACTTCTTTATTCTTTTTTTACGCATACCCGCTCTAATCACTTATCACTTTCTTTAATTTTTTATTAAATTCGATTCTTGGAAACATAACATTGCGTCCACATTTTAGACATTTAATTTTTATATCGGCTCCTATTCTGGTTATTTCCCATTCGTTTCCACCACAAGGATGTCCTTTTTTCATAATAACAACACTACCTAATTTATAACTATTTTCCAATTTAAATCACCTGCTACTTTTATCAGTATGTATTACAACTTGCGTAAAAGGTATTTCTATATTATTCTCATCAAAAGCCTGTTTTAAGTTTAATCTAAAGATTCTTTCATAGTCAAATTTATCATCATATCTAGAACCAAATATTAAACGCATGGATATCCCGCTAGAACCTAGTTTTTCAACGCCACAAACAGTAGCTTCCGTTGCTAACTTCAATTCTTTATTTAATTTAGTACATACATCCTCCATAACTTTTTTTACTTTTTCTAAATCAGATGTATAAGATACATCAATATCAATTATACTAATATTATTTTCTAACGTATGATTAATAACTTTATCAATATTCCTATTGGCAATAATCAATACTTCGCCTGTATATGCAGTAATACGTGTAGATTTAATACCTAAATAAGTAACGGTCCCTTTAAAGTCACCTAAAGTTACTACATCACCGACAGCATATTGATCTTCAAAAATGATACCAATTCCAGCAATAATATCTTTAAGTAAATCTTGTAATGCCAGTCCAGCTACTAAACTCACTACTCCAAGTGACGCAAGAAGTGATTTTGTATCCAATCCATAAACATCTAATATCATCAATAAAACAATACAAGCAATAAAATACTTGACAATATTATCAATTAAACCAATCATTGTTCTTTGTCTTCTAGCGTCTACTCGAATACCATGTATTTTAACTCCTAATAATTTTCGAATTATTTTACGTGCTAAATAATATGTTATACAGCCTACAGCAATGATAATAATAGGCACAATAATTATTTCACTAAGCAAAATCCCTAATATCTTTCTCATTTTAATCCCTTACATTTAAAATATCTAAAATACGATTTAAATCAGCAATATTGGTAAAACTTATTTCAATCTTATTATCTTTAACACGAACTTTGGTATCCAACCTATCAGTTAATAACTCAGATACATACAAATAATCAGGTCTAATTTCCTTAGCATGTCTTTCATTTTTTACCTTTTTATTTTCTGTCTTAGCCCTTTGTTCTATATCATGTACAGGTATTTTATTATCAATAATATCGTTGGCTAACTCCCTAATTTTATTATCATCTTCTAGTTTACTCAAAATACGAGCATGAGCCATACTAAGTTTGTTATTATTAACTAATTCTTGTATATCATCAGGTAGCCTTAATAAACCTAAAAGATTAGTAATATGACTACGACTTTTACCAACACGATTACTCAATTCTTCTTGAGTCAAATTAAGCTTTTCAATCATTGTTTTATATGCCATAGCTTCTTCTATAGCACTTAAGTTTTCTCTTTGAAGATTTTCAAGTAAGGCTATTTCCATCATCTGATTATCATCCAAATTACGAATAATAGCTGGAATGGTAACTTTGCCTGCTAATTTACTAGCTCGTACCCTTCTTTCACCAGCAATAATTTCATAACCTTTAATACTTCTTTTGACAATAATAGGTTGGAAAACACCATGTTCCTGAATAGAGCTAGCTAACTCCCTTAAAGAATCATCATCAAATACCTGTCTAGGCTGATATGGATTAGCTCTTAACTCATTTAAATTTAAATCTATAATTTCTTCTCTCGTTGCTGTTTCATAAACAGTTTTTTCAAAACTATCTAAATCAATATTTTCACTATTAAATAATTGTTCTAATCCCCTACCAAGGGCTCTTTTTTTAGTTTCCACTTCTCTCAATCACCTCTTTAGCTAAATTTAAATAAGCCTCTGTTCCTCTACTTTTTGGATCATAAGCATGAATTGGTTTTCCATGACTTGGAGCTTCTGATAAACGTACCAGTCTTGGAATAATTGTATCATATACTTTTTCTTTAAAGTAACTTTTAATTTCTTCTACAACCTCTAGCCCCAAATTCGTTCTATTATCTAGCATAGTAAGCAATACGCCTTCTATATCTAAAGTCGGATTTAACTTTTTTTGAGCAATCATAATAGAATTTAACAATTGCATAATTCCCTCAAGTGCAAAAAACTCACATTGAACAGGAATAATAACAGAATTAGCAGCGGCTAAAGCGTTTGTCGTTATTAGACCTAACGATGGTGGACAATCTAAGATAATATAGTCAAATAAATCCACAATTTTATGTAGATGTTTTTTTAACTGTAATTGTGCAACAAATTTATCACTCTCTCGAGCCATTTCCATTAATTCCATATCTACACCAGCTAAATTAATTGAAGCTGGAATCATATATAAATTTTTGAACTTTGTCTTAATAACAACCTCTTTTACATCTGCTTTTTCTACTAATAACTCGTATACACTAGATTCTAATTCACTTTTACTAATACCTACTCCAGTTGTAGCATTACCCTGAGGATCTAAATCAACCAGTAAAGTTTTTTTCCCTAAAAGACCTAAAGAAGCTGCTAAATTTATACTGGATGTCGTTTTTCCAACGCCACCTTTTTGATTAACAAATGCTATAATTTTTCCCATAATCTCACCTGTTTCTAACTTCTTCAATAAATATTTTACCATACTTTTAGGCATAAAGCCAATAGCAGATAACATGGCTCTTTGTTTTTTTATACTAAGAAAAAAAGATAGTTTTATTTCCGACTATCAAATTTTTTTCTTTCATTAGTATTAAGAATAGCCTTACGCATACGATAACTTAAAGGAGTCACCTCTACTAATTCGTCATCATTAATAAAATCTAAACATACTTCCAAACTCATCTGCTTTGGGCGTTTTAAAACAACTGTATGATCTTTACCTGCAGAACGAGTATTAGTAAGGTTCTTTCCACGTACAACATTAACAGCTAAATCATTTTCATGGTTATTTTCCCCAACAATCATTCCTTCATATACTTGAGTCCCTGGCTCAATAAACATTACACCACGATCTTCTAGGCCGCCCAAAGCATATGCTGTAGCACTACCATTTTCCATAGACACTAGTACGCCATTTTTACGACTACCAACCATATTACTTGCTTTTGCCTGATATTCTTTAAAAGTATGGCTAATAATACCATATCCTTTCGTCATAGTCATAAATTCAGTCATAAAACCAATTAAACCACGTGTTGGTACTACATAATTTATACGAACTTGATTTTCCGTATTAGCCATATTTTGCATCATTCCATCACGATTACCCAAGGCCTCAATAACAGCACCAACATACTCTTCTGGCACATCTACTTGAACATCTTCATATGGTTCGCACAATACACCATCAATCTCTTTTTCAATAATCTTTGGTTTTGATACTTGAAGTTCAAATCCTTCACGTCGCATATTCTCAATTAAAATAGATAAATGCAACTCACCGCGCCCTGAAACTATAAAAGACTCAGAGTCATTAGGTTCAACTTTTAATGATACATCTCTTTCCGTTTCTTTAATCAAGCGTTCTTCGATTTTACGAGCCGTAACAATTTTTCCTTCTTTACCACAAAAAGGACTAGTATTAACGCCAAATGTCATTTGCAAAGTCGGTTCATCAATACGTAGTAACGGTAAAGGTTCTTCTTCTGAGACAGTACATACTGTTTCCCCAACACATATGTCTGGCAATCCTGCTACAGCAATAATATCTCCTGCCTCAGCACTATCAATCTCAATACGCTTTAATCCCAAATGGCCATAAATTTTAGCCACTCTAAATTGCTTGATTGAACCATCGACTCTTACACATGAAACCATTTCATTTAATTTAATTTTACCTCTTTTGACTAAACCAATACCAATACGTCCAACAAAATCATTATAATCTAATAATGCAGGCTGAAACTGTAAAGGTGCATCAATATCAACATTAGGTTCTGGAATATACTCTAAAATTAAATCCAGAATTTTTTCCATACCCTTCTCCTGTGTATTGATATCTGGTGAAAGAGATGAAGTACCATTAATAGCAGAACAATAGGCAATTGGGAAATCAAGATCATCAATATCTGCTCCTAATTCAATAAATAAATCCATTACCTCATCAATAACTTCTTTAGGTCTTGCTGATTCTTTATCAATCTTATTTACGACTACTATTGGCTTAACCCCAGCTTCTAAAGCTTTTTTCAAAACAAATCTTGTCTGTGGCATTGTCCCTTCGTAAGCATCAACAACAAGCAATACACCATCAACCATATTCATGATACGTTCTACTTCACCACCAAAATCAGCATGTCCTGGGGTATCTAATATATTAATATGTGTATCTTTATAATTTATAGCAGTTGTTTTAGCTAGTATTGTTATACCTCTTTCTCTTTCAATATCATTAGAATCCAACGCTCTTTCTTGAACATTTTCATTTTCACGAAAAGTTCCCGAAGATTGAAGCAATTTATCAACTAAAGTTGTCTTACCATGATCCACATGAGCGATAATTGCTATATTTCTTTTTTTCATAATACAACTCCTTGCACACTTTCGAGATTATAACATATACCTTTAAAATAGTAAAGTCCTATTTAGAAAGTATACTAAGCTAACAAAAAACTATATTACTATAGTTTACTTTATTATCTCTCTTAAAATATAATCCATTGTTATCTTAATATCCGGAAAACAATCAATATGATCTAATTCACTCCTAGTAAACCAGCGAACATCAGTACTTTCCTCAAAATTAATCTTAGGTTCATCATCGTTATTAGGTATAGCTGCATAGATAATATCAACATGTGTTTCCCCATTACTATGTCTGTTCTTTTGTATGCCTAAAGGCCGAACAAAATCCTCTTCCCGAGGAAATCTCTCTCCCAATAAAGTTACTTTTAACCCAGTTTCCTCATAAGCCTCTCTTAAAGCACATTCCTCTGGCGTTTCATTTGTTTCTATATGTCCCCCAGGTTGTGTCCACTTATGATTCTTGCGGTGCATAATCAATAATATGCGTTTATCAATAGGATTAATAATAAAAACCGATGCACAAAAATGTCTACTCATATTACCACCAAAAGCATTATAGCAAAAAAAGACACCCTTGTCTATTCAAGAACGTCAAGTGAACCATCATGATCATTATTTTTATAAATTGTTACCTTTTCGTTTTCATCTAAAGTACATAAAATAATATTTTTATAATCTTTATATCCTTTATTTCTTAACTCTTTTGCTAACCATTTGTCATCTTTGTCCATCAAACGTAAATTCTTATGCATAACTTTCCCATCAATAATAACATTAGCTAAAAACAATTCCTTCTCAGGTTTTAATTGCATATCAATAGGAGTTAACGGCTTATATGATGATTTAGGCAAAAAACTCATTTCCCCATTGGCCTCCATTATTCCAAAGGCTATATTAGATATATCAAAATATCCTTTGATACGACATTCCTCTAATAAATCATTTACATCTAAATGAACTTTTAACATATTTTTCTTAAGTATTTTCCCGTTTTGAATAATAATCGTTGGTGTTCCCATAAATAAACGTCTCAAAAAAATACTTTTCATTGTAAGCCAAGATACTAGATAAGCAACAATTCCAAAAATAACAACAGCTAAAATACCATTTATTTCAGGTGAATCTGTATTAATCGTCATTTCGGCAGCAAAATTACCAATGGAAATACCAATTACATAATCAAATAAACTTAATTCTGATACTTGCTTCTTACCTAACATCTTAGTAACTATAAACAAAGTCACTAACGAAATTAAAGCTCGAACTGTTACTGTACCAACTGTTGAAAAATCCATAATATCACCAATATTAGTATGTTATTATTTATTTTTTATATACTAAAAAAACAAAAGATAGACAAGCTATCTTAATTTTGTTTATCAAAACCATACTTACGATTAAACTTTTCAACGCGTCCTGCTTTCGATGCACCAACACCATCTTTAGTACCACGATAGAAAGGATGACATTGATTACAAGTTTCAATATGTAATTCTTTCTTATTTGACATTACTTTAAAAGTATTTCCACAAGAACAAACTACATTTGTTTCAACGTATTCTGGATGAATATTCTTTTTCATATTCCTCGCTCCTTCCGCCATGACTTTGAAAGTCATAGAAAATAATTCTTTCATATTGTAACAAATAATTAAAATAAAAGCAAGCCTATTTTAAATAGACGCTTATTTGTTATTGTTTTTTCCTACACGGGAATTTATCAGTTTTGAAAGATTAAAATTACGAAAGCCATTATAAAATGGTTATTTTTTTGTCAAATTTTACATTTTTGTATTGAGTACGCGTTGGGTACGTGATATAATAATCTTGTAAGGTTGTGATTGTTTTATGAGATTAAAAGTTACAAAATCCAAATCTTCAACTTTGTTTTATATTATTGAATCTACTTATATCGATAAAAAACATTCTACTAGAACAGTTGAAAAACTTGGTACTCTTGAAGATGTTAAAATTAGAGCCAAAGGTGAAGATCCATACTTATGGGCTAAGAAATATGCAGAAATTATTACTAAACAAAACAAAGAAAATAAAAGAGAAATAATTAAATATTTTTCTCAAAGTAAATTGATTCCCAAAGATGTTAAACAATCATTTAATGCTGGTTACTTATTCTTACAAAAAATATATTATGATTTAGGTATTGATGATATTTGTAATTCTATTAAGGATAAGCATCAATTTCATTATGACTTAAACAATATTTTATCCAATCTCATATATTCTAGAATTATTTATCCTTCTTCTAAGTTAAAAACTTTAGAGTCTTCCAAGAACTTTTTAGAACAACCTAACTTTACTTATAATGATATCCTAAGAAGTCTTGAAGTGATATCTAAGGAAAGTGATTACATTCAGTCTGAACTTTATAAAAACTCTCTAGAATATTCTAAAAGAAATGATAAAATCCTGTTTTACGATTGTACTAATTATTATTTTGAAATTGAAGAGGAAGATGATTTTAGAAAATATGGTAAAAGCAAAGAACATAGACCTACTCCAATCGTAGGTATGGGACTATTCTTGGATGGTGATGGTATCCCTCTTACTTTTGATACATTTGAAGGAAGCAAAAACGAACAAGTTACCTTAAAACCTCTAGAAGAAAAAATTATCAAAGACTTTAATAATCCTATGTTTATTGTTTGTACAGATGCTGGTTTATCTAGTACAGCTAATAGAAAATTCAATGACAAAAGTAATAGAAAGTTTGTTACCACTCAATCTTTAAAAAAGTTAAAACAATTTCTAAAAGATTGGTCATTTGATTTAACTAAAGGTTGGCGTCTTCCTGGCATAAACAAAACTTTTGATATTTCTAAATTAAGAGATGATGAAAATTTAATCAAAAAATTTTATGACAAAATATTCTATAAAGAAAGATGGATTAAAGAAGATGGAATTGAGCAAAGATTAATTGTTACTTTCTCTCCTAAATATCAAGAATATCAAAGACATGTTAGAGAAAGACAAGTTCAAAGAGCCATCAATATTATTTCTAAAAACCCTAAAAATATTAGGAGCCAAAACGAAAACGATCCAAAAAGATTTATTAACGTTATATCTACTACACCATATGGCGAAGTTGCAGAAACAAACAACTACACATTAAATCAGGAAAAGATTAATGATGAAGCCTTATATGACGGTCTATATGCAGTTTGTACTAATCTAGAAGATGATGCTTCTGAAATTATCAAAATAAACAAAAGAAGATGGGAAATTGAAGAATCATTTAGAATTATGAAGAGTGAATTTAAGGCTAGACCTGTTTATCTATCCAGAGAAGATAGAATTCAAGCCCACTTTCTTACTTGTTTCCTATCTTTAGTTATATTCAGATACTTAGAAAAGAAGTTAGATGAAAAATATAGTGTTTCTGAAATTATTGAAACGTTAAAGAATTATAATTTAAATTTAATTGGAAACGACTATATTCCAAGTTATACTCGAACTGATTTAACTGATTTATTACATAAATCATATGATTTTAGAACTGATTATCAAATAATAAGTGAAAAAAATATTAAAAATATTTGTAAACAAATGAAAAAATAATTCTGCGTACTCACTTTTTTAAACATTAAAAAATCTCTCAAATCCTTATAAACAAAGGGTTTGGGAGATTTTGCTCTTTCAAAACTGATAAATTCAGGATTGTAACAAATAATTAAAATAAAAGCAAGCCTATTTTAAATAGACGCTTATTTGTTATTGTTTTTTCCTACATATTATCACACTAATATTTCCATCTGATTAATTATATCATCAAAATTATTAATAAGGCTAAATCAATTTTATATTATACACTTGATAAACCCTCTATTATTATGTATACATTATTTCACTATTTGACTTTAATAATTTATAATAATAAATATATTTAAAATCTTTAATAAAAAAAGAAAATTGCCTTTTCTCTTTTTAATGTGCTCCTTTTTTATTAAATCATTTATAACTACTTCTCTTTACCAAATAAAGAAAGTAAATCTAGGAAAATGTTAATAAAATCTAAATATAGTTGAAAAGCTCCATAAATAGCAGCATTATCAGGGTTCATATTACCATATAACCTTCTCTTAATCATTTGGATATCATATCCAATATAGATAAAGAAAAGAATTAAGCTAATGACAGTGGCCACTAAATTTAAGCTTGGTATAAAAATACTTAAAATCATTAAAATTATTAAAGCTATAATACCCATAAACAAAAATGTTGATAATTTTGTTAAATCGATTTTAGTATAATAACCAAATAAACCAAAAATTAATAAAACTATAGCTGTTACTGCAAAAATATATATAATAGATGTTAATTCATAAGCTAAAAATATTGTTGCAAAAGTTAATCCTGTTAAAGCCGTATATGCTAAATATAATATTGTTGCTGTTAAAGGTTTCATCTTATGTATTCTAGTTACTAAGACAATAGCTAAAACTATTTCTAAAAGATAAACAATTAAATACTGGCCACCACTAAATAAAGCTGTTATAATGGCATCACTAGACTGGACAAAATATCCCACACCAAACGTTACAAGTAATCCTAAACAAAGCCACATAAATACTTTTGAAAACATTTGCTGTATTTCCATATTATTCTCACCTCTTTATCATTATATCATATTTATCTTTAATTTTAAAAATCCATTTATTTATAATTTTATCATCACTATTACGTTCTTCTCTTATAACGATCATTATTTTTTCTTTAGTGTAGTTTCTAATTAATTGAATTAATTGCTCTATATCATAAATATTATTTTTATTGACATCTAAATCATTAAAATCAAAATAGATTTGTTCAGATTTAACTAATAAATTTTGAATATACTTGTCTTTTATCTTAATGTTATTTTTAATATCATTAGTGATATCATTAATTCTCGTTTGTTTATATAAATAATTATATGTTCCTTTTATATTATTACCAAACGATAACGTTATATGTGACTTATAATTAACTTTTAAACTGATAGTCAATATTATAATTATTACGCTAACAAGAAATAATAATTTTTTCATTTTCACCTCAAAAAAAGTAGCCTTAGCTACTTAATTATATTCTTCTAACTCTATTTTTGCACCTACATTAGTAAGTTTTTCAATAATATTTTCATATCCCCTTAAAACATGTTCTACATTTTCAACAATAGTAACTCCATTCGCTACAAGACCAGCCAAAACAAGACAGGCTCCAGCTCTTAAGTCAGTTGCCTCAACTACTTTACCTATTAAATTAGTAGGGCCATTAACATATATCTTTTTGCCATCTATAATTATATTAGCCCCTAAATTATTTAAATATTTTACATTTTGAAAACGATTTTCGTATAAATTTTCTTCTAAAATTGATTTACCATTTAACTGTGTTAATAAGGTTGTTAATGGCTGTTGTAAATCGGTTGGGAAACCTGGATACCCTAATGTTCTAACACTAATCGGTCTACCTACTTTAATCCTAGAAAGTGTTATAGATGATTCATTCACATCTATATTGCAACCAGCTTCCTTTAATTTCTGAACCAATGAGTCAACATGTTCAGGAATAACATTATTAACAGTTAACTGTTCTCCAACCAAAGCCCCAGCAATAATATAAGTCCCCGCTTCAATTCGATCAGGAATTACTTCTGTTTCTGCTTTTCGCAAATAATTAACACCATATATTTTAATGGTACTTGTTCCAGCACCTCTTATTCTTGCTCCCATGTTATTTAAGAAAAGAGCAACATTAACAATCTCCGGTTCACGTGCAGCATTTTCTATAATGGTCTCGCCTTTAGCTCGTACTGCCACTAACATTGTATTAATAGTAGCTCCGACACTAGGCATATCCAAATAAATACGATTTCCAACTAATTCTTCTGCTGATATCGTAAACTTATTCCCATCTTCAATCACCTTTGCTCCTAAAGCACGATACCCCTTTAAAGTTTGATCTATTGGTCTAGATCCAATGGAACAACCACCAGGAAAATACATTTCTACATATTTATATTTTCCAAGCAGAGAAGACATAAAATAGTAAGATGCACGTAATTTTTTACCTATAGCTTCTGGAATCTCTTTGTTAATAATACTTGATGAATCAATCGTCACTCTTGAATCTTTTCTAATGACTTTTGCCCCTAAATAATTTAATATCTCTTGTAATGCATCAATATCAGATATATTAGGTACATTATCAATCACTACTTCTTCGTCAGCTAGAATAGCGGCAGGTATTAATGCTACAGCACTATTTTTAGCCCCACTAATGTCTATTGTTCCACTTAAAACGTTTCCACCTTCTATTTTAATTCTTTTCATACATACCTCCTTTTATACTATATGAAGAAAAGTATTATACGTGTCTAGTACCCAATAAAGATACTTTATCTCTTATAGTATGTTTGATGTTATCTTCGCCAGCTTTTATAATCTTACGAGGATCATATACCGTCAAATCTTCATTTAATTTCTCTCTAACTCCTTTTGCCCATACCTGTTGTAACTCCGTATTTATATTTATTTTACAGATGCCGCATGAAATAGCTTCTCTAATCTGTTCATCATAAATACCAGAGCCACCATGTAACACTAACGGAACATTGCATTTATCACGTATCTCCTTCATTCGATCAAAAGCAAGTTTAGGCTCACCATGATAAGGTCCATGAACACTACCTAAAGCAGGAGCTAAACAATCTAGGCCAGTTTCCTTACAAAGTCGAAGACAATCATTTACCTCAGCATATAAAATACCTGATACTACACCATCCTCACTTCCGCCAACATGTCCAACTTCTGCTTCGACAGAGACATTCCTTATTTTAGCATAATCAACCACCGATTTGGTTATTTTTATATTATTTTCTAAGTCACACATTGATGCATCAATCATCACTGAAGTAAATCCAGCATCAATAGCTTCCTTACATTTTTCATAACTACTACCATGATCTAAGTGAACAACAACAGGTATTGTTATTTTTAAATAATCTATTAAATTTTGTACCAAACTAAAAACAGTCTTAAAACCCCCCATATATTTAGCAGCTCCCTCACTAACACCTAAAATGACAGGTACTTCTAGTTTGTCACATTCTTCTAAAATAAATCTTGTCCACTCTAAATTGTTAATATTAAATTGAGCAACAGCATAATGATTTTTCTTGGCATCTATTAGCATTTCTCGCATATTTACCAACATAGTATCACCCATTTAAACTATAGTATTTAAAATATCAAATGTCAATAAACTAATACTTAAAATTGTTTTTTATACAAACTATATACATTTAATATTAATGAAAATACTTATTAATCATATCAACCACATAAGAATGATATTCAACATCGGTACTTTCTTCTGCTTCCAGCAAACATAATGGTGGAAACAGAACACACCACCAGTTATTACCAAGTCCCTGTCCTAGTGTTACAACTAATGACTGGTATTCTCCTTTTTCATAAGTAATACCTTTATATTCTTTTTGAGGAAAATAATTCATTCCATAATTTAAAGTATAATCATCTGTATAACTATTAATAATCTTTTTAACCCCAGGAATACTCTTTCTAATTAATAAATCTGCCTCATCAACACTTTCAGCATCCTTTAATTCATTATACAAATACGATTCTACATCTTGCCTAATTTCTTGTTTAAGTGTCTGATCCTCTTCACTATCAGAATTTGCAATTACTCTTATCCTTATAGCATCTTCAGGTATTAAATCACTTTCAGTTACGCCCTTTGAAATAACAATCAATAATAACAAAGCACCTAAAACAAAAAGAATATTTTTCATATCGTCATCTCCTACTATATATTGAAAAATATTCATTCATTTTATACATATAAATTTTTCTAATAAACTATTTCTAACAAAAAATAACAGTATCAAAAATATAATCATTTTATACTTTCGATATTTTTAACTAAAAGGATGACTTTCGTCATCCAATACAATCAATTTAGCAAATTTATTACTTAACAACCCCAGTTACGAGTAACGCACAATTACATAAAAAGCCAATTATACCACCAATTCCTGCATATTTAGCATCACCTACACGGGTATTTTTCCAACAAAAATACAAGATCCAACCTACAATGGGAAAAAAGAATCCCAACACTCCCCATCCGATGTTACCACTTTGTTTTACTTGTTGACCATTTGCCATAGGTTGTTGAGGCATACCACTTATGTTAGTTACACTATCTGCTATCAAATTAGCACTTCCACAGTTTGGACAAGAAGTATAATTATCAGCTACTTGACTTCCACACATATTACATTTTTTCATACCCTATCATTCCTTTCCTTCATCAATAATTAATCATCATATATTCCTATATCATCAATGCATTTATTATAAGAATAATAATCAAATGTACTGCTATTACTGTCAATACATCTATTATCATTCCATTCACCACCAGCATCTATACAACAATCTCTTTGTGCAGCCACCTTGAATAAAGAATTAGTAAACAAAAACATAAATGGCAAACAAATAACCGTTAAAATAGCACTAACTAAAGCACCAATGCCTGCACATTTGGCATCGCCCTTACGAGAATTATGCCAAATTAGATATAAAATCAAACCAACTATTGGAATAAAAAATCCAAGCACTGCCCATCCAAAATGACCTTTAGCATTTACTGGTTGATTATAAGGCTGCTGATATACTGGATAATTTTGAGGCTGATTTAAATTCATCGGTCCAGACGCTACCTCACTAAAACTATTACTCCCACAGTTAGGGCAAAACTTAAAATCATAATTAATTTGCTTATGACAATTATTACAAACTTTCATATATCATTCTCCTATTACCAAGATTATATCACTTATTATTTACTTTTTAAAGGTACTTTCAAAATAAATAACATTTAAAGTGTAAACACCTCTTAATTATTTATGGTAAGCTTCATTATTATTAATCTTAAATGAACGATATATTTGTTCTAGTAAAATAACTCTAAATAGTTGATGGGGAAAAGTTAATTTGGAAAAAGACAAAGCATAATCACTTTTCTTTTTTATTTCTTCATCTAGCCCTAATGACCCACCAATAACAAAAGTAATATTAGAATGCGTTAAATAAATATTATTAAGTTTCTCAGCTAATTCCGTAGAACTACATTGATTACCATTAATTTCCAAAGTAATAAGATACTCTTTACCGGTTATATATTTTTCTAATTCATCTTTTTCTTTTAACAACACATCTTCATTTTTATCATTATAATCTTTACACTCAATTATTTCTATTTTTGTATACCTACTTATCCTCTTTATATATTCTGCTATAGCTTCACGATAAAAAGATTCTTTTATTTTACCAACACATAAAATTTTAATCATATTTCAATTAACTCCGTTGGCTCACTTTGCTTAGCAATACTAATATCATTAAATTTAATATTTTTTTTCTCTAAAGTATGCTTCAAATTTAAATAAGCTATATCTGGTGTATTATTTTCTTCACTAAGATGAGCTAAGAAAACCTTTTTAGTTTTTTCACCAATAAACTTAGTCAAATAAAGAGCAGAATCTTTGTTTGATAAATGTCCCGAGTCGCCTAATATACGCATTTTTAAAGGATGAGGATAATGACTATTATTCATAAGAAGCTCAACATCATGATTACTTTCCATTATGTATATAGTACGATTCTTAAGAATGTCATGATATCTTTCACTTATATAACCTGTATCTGTCATATATACAACAGATCTACCATCTGATTCAAATATATAACCACGAGAATCTTTAGCATCATGCGAAGTAGGAATCGGTACAACCCTTAAATCATCCAATATTAATTCTTCTTTAAGATTAACATAATCATCTATCTTTAAATTAGCTTCCTTAAAAATGTTATCCGTCAAATATACTGTAGGATGATATTTCTTCCAAAAGACATTGATACCAGCTGTATGATCAGTATGAGCGTGAGTAACAAACACACTATCTATAAGATGTGGATCAATACCATAATTTCTTAATTTTTTTTCTATACTTAAAGATGAAGAACCTATATCAACTAAAATATTATGTTTACTCGTTCCAATATAAGTACAATTACCCTTACTTCCACTTGTTAATACACTTATTTTCATGTTTATCTCCTTAAATAAGATAACGGATTTAAAAAACACTTAGTACTATAATTTGGACATCTTCTAATTTCGAAATGAACATGATTTCCAGTTGCCGCTCCTGTCATACCTACATAGCCGATTATTTGTCCACGTGATACTGTTGCATTCTCTTTTAATCCTTTGGCAAATCCACTCATATGACCATATAAAGTATAGTATCCATTATGATGATCAATAATAATGTGCTTACCATAACCTTCCCTTCGATTTTTAATAGCCATTATCGTTCCATTATTAGATGCATAAATAGGGGCTCCAGCTTTGTTTGTAATATCAAGTCCTGTATGTAACTCTTTTCTTTTAGTACTAAACGGATCCACACGCCATCCAAAGTATGAGCTAATAGAGTAAGAATTGGTTGGCCACAACCAACTACTTAAACTACCAACAGTTGGTATCACTTTTGTTCCTAAACGAACAACACGATCTTTAGCCGCTTTAATTGTTTCATTGCTTAATGTATCAACCTTTGTCGTTGAACCATTGGTTTTAATAACCTTTTGTGAAACACGCATTGTGCCATTTTCTCCCTTTTCTTCAATATACTCTGAGCCCATGGACATTGTATTATCATACTTCTCCACCACATTAAAATATATTGGTTGCTCTATCACCCTTGACTCTTCAACAACCAAACTAACCTTTGGATTTAACTTCGTAATAGTTATTGGCTGACCATCATAAAACATATTATCAATACTTGTAAAAGAAGGGTTAGATAGGAAAAATTCTTCAATACTAATCCCATTTCGATAAGCAAAATCATCAATTGTATCCGACGCTAAAGCAGAAACAGTCCTTGTTACAACATTATCGCCATATAAAATAAAACTAGAAAGTTCTGAAGCATCAGTATATATTTTCTCTTTAACTGATATGTTAGTCTTTTTAACCGTTATTTCATCCGTTAAATAAATATTATCAATAGTACTACCCGTTGTTTTTATGGATTTTTGAGTATTATTTACATAAGCATTATAATTATCACGCCCTACAAAAACAGCGGTTACCTCTTCAATTGCTTCATTAAAAATATCTTCATCAGTAACATAAATAATAACATCATTATTAGAATTACTGCTAACTAAATCATAATCAGTTCTAGCTACAGCACCTAACTGGATATAATCAGATAAAGTAACATTATTATCTGCTTTAATTCGGAACTGATATCCTTCAATTGTACAAGGCTTTCGATCAACTATTTTATTATATACATCATCTGTACTCATTGCTGTATCATCATATGTTGTTATCTTTTTAATATTTATACCTAAAGGTTCATAAATATCATCAGTATGTAAATAAATACTATTATCATCAATATAATTAGACATGGTGACATACTTACTATAATTAATATCATTCAGCTGATTATCTTCAAACTCTTCTAAACTACTATATTCACTACTAGTTAAATTTAAAGAATCACGATTTTGATATAAATAATCAACAATTTCTTCTTGTATCATATTAACATCATTATCAAACTTTTCTTTAATTAAATCATAATTTTCAATTTTATCTTTTGACAAAGACGTTCCATTAGTATAATTATTTGGTAACGAATTATACGCTTTTTCTAATTCTTTATATTCCCCAGTTATTATGCCATTATCATCAATATATTTTTGTAAGTCATGATATTTATTTTCTAAATTAGTTAAATAAGTGTATCGATTATAATAGGTATTTTTATTATTAATAACTCTATTCATTGTTTGATAAACTTCATCAATTACTTCAACCTCGTCTTGATATTCTAATACCTGCTTTTGAATAATACTTCCTTGACTCGATATGTGCTTTTCTAAATCCTTTTTGGATTTAATAGTTCCAATTACTTCATCATCTAAATATACTTGATATAAAGTATATGGTTCATGCTTTCTACCATAACTAAATTGCAAAACAAAAACGCCTAAACCACAAATTATCATAATAATATAAACGACTACTACATTTTTTTTCATACATCACCTATATTTCTTCAATTTCACTATTTGCAACATTGACAAAAGTACTAGTAGCACGTTGAAAAATTAAAGGAATATCTTTTAATGGACCATTACGATGTTTACGTATTACTAATTCCATTAAACTATCATCTTTTTCTTTTTCCTCGTCATTGCAATGCAAAAAGGCAACCAAATCGGCATCCTGTTCAATTGCTCCTGATTCACGCAAATCACTAAGCATCGGTTTTTTATCCGTTCGTTGTTCTACACCACGTGATAATTGCGATAAAGCAATTACTGGAATTTCTAACTCCATAGCCATTGTTTTTAATGCACGTGATATATCAGCTACTTCTTGTTGTCTATTCTGACCACTAGCTCCCCCTTTATTAGCACTTTGAATTAACGTTAAATAATCAATAATAACTACATCCAAACCACTAGGAGAACTTTTTAATCGTCTACATTTTGCTCTTATTTCTGAAACAGTTTGTCCTGCATTATCATCAATAAAAATATTAGTTTTAGCTAAACGACTAATAGCCTCATTAAGTTTCTTCCAATCACTATGTTCTAAATTACCTGTTTTTAACTTATCCCCTGTCACTTGTCCAACAGATGAAAGCATTCTTGATACTAACTGTTCTGCTCCCATTTCCATATTAAATATAGCAACTGTTTTTCCAGAATTAATAGCCATATTAGTAGCCATATTTAAAGCTACAGCTGTTTTCCCCATACCAGGTCTTGCTGCTATTATTATTAATTGATGGGGGTGCCATCCTGCCGTAATCTTATCTAAATCATAAAAGCCACTAGGTATCCCAGTAATTTCACTATTATTAGCTGCTAATGCCTCTAGATCAGACTGAGCCTTAGCTAATACATCCTTAATAGGTTTAAATTCACTAGTTTTTAATCCTTGAGACACATCAGTAATGCGCTTACCAGCATCATATAAAAAGTCGCCAATATCTCGCCCAACTGAGTAGCTATCTTTAACAATTGATGTTGCCTCATCAATAAGCTTACGCAAAATAGCTTTTTCAGAAACAATCTTGATATATTCATCTATATTAGCTGTTGTGGGTACATTATTAATCATTTCTGCCAAATAATCAATATTACCAACTTGATTCAACCAATTGCGATTATTTAACTCCTCGCTTACAGTGGTTAAATCAACAGGAATCTTCTTATCATCAACTGTTTTAATACATTCAAAAATTTTACAATGAGAATCTAAATAAAAATCTTCTGCTACCAATCCTTCTAAAGCTTTTTGAAGTGCCTTCTTAGTAAGAAACATTGAGCCTAATACCGATTGTTCTGCATCTATATTATGTGGTATTGTTCTATCTGGCATAATCTCACCCCTACTTAATTAATTCAACTCGAAGTTTTGCAACCACCTTTTTATGCAATTCAATATCAATAACATGAAAGCCTAATGAAGCTAATGGTGAATTAATTTTGATTTGCTTTTTATCAATATTATAACCCTTTTCTGCTAACTGTGTAGCTATTTGTTTAGCACTAACACTACCAAACACTCGATCCTGCTCTCCGGTTTTAACTTTAAATCTAAGTTCTTCTTTTTCTAGTTTTAACTTTAACTGTTCACATTTATCTAATAAATTCTTTAAAGCAATCTCTTTTTCTTTATTTTCCTTATTTAGACGATTAATTCCTGTGTTTGTAGCAGGAACCGCTTGCTTATTCTTTAGTAAAAAATTTGCATAGCCATCAGCCACATTAATTATATCTCCCTTTTTACCTTGTTTTCTTACATCTTCTAATAAAATGATTTTCATTTTACTCACCTAAAACCTTCTTTAATGTTTTTTCTAAAGCTTTGATTGTCGTATTTTCTACTTGCACAGCAGCATTGTTAGTGTGTCCGCCACCACCTAATTTTTTCATAGGTGCACATACATCAAAATCACCAATACTACGAGCACTAACACCGACTACTTTTTTACCAAGTTGACCAATTGTGAAGGCTGCCTCTACTGCCTCAAAATTAAGTAACGACTCTGATATTTCTGCTAACTCAGCCGGTGTCGTCTCAGTTGCGTTCACTAAACAAATTGCTATATTCTTTTTATATATATAACTACTTCGGATATAATCACTTTTCCTTATATATTCTGCTTTTGTTTCCTTTAACAAGTTCTGCTTAACAATTGGATCGGCACCAAGAGAAACAAGATAAGCAGCAGCTTCAAATGATTTATCCGTAATTTTAACATTGAAATTATTAGTGTCAATAACCATACCAGCAAACATAATAGATGCAACTACTGGACTAATACTTATATTTAAATATTTACTGTAAAAAGCTATTAATTCTACAACACTTGATAAAGATGAATCAATATAAAATATCTCCGTATCTTTAATATAATTAGATAATTTAATATGATGATCTAACACAACTACCTTACCTATATCATCAACTAATTGTGGACAGCTTAAACGTTCTTGTTGATGAGTATCTAATATGACTAATAAAGTATTATCAGAAATTAACTTTTTATAATCCGATTTACCAATAAAATTAAAATTATGCACTAAGGAAAGAGCCTGCGTAACAGTTGTATCCACATTTTTATTCTCATCAAGGAAAATATAATTTTCTTTTCCCATATAATTTAAAATAGAGCTAAGACCTAAACTTGCACCTAACGCATCTAGATCAACATTAGAATGTCCTGTAATAATAACCTTATCACATTCATCAAATAATTCTGTTAAACCTTTAAATAAACTCTCCATAGTGCCTCCAATTCATTATCTATTATACTATAAATACAATCATTCCACAATTATGAAAACCAATTAATTAAGTTAAGAAAAGAAACCATTAAGTTTCTTAAAACATTTATACTACTTTGATTTTTTTTCTCTAATACAATCAGCAAGATACTTGATGTGGTTAAAACGATGATACAAACCTGATTTAGTAATTTTACTATCTGTTTCCAAACTAATGATTTCGCTTAGTTCAACCAATGATGCTTCTGGATACTTTATTCGATATATAGCTGCTACTTGTTCTTTATCACTTAAAAGATTTAATCCACCTTCATCCTTAATAACATTAATATCATTAATTTGTTTATTGGCAGTATCAATTATTTTATCAACATTTGCCTGTTCACAATTATTAAGGCGATTGGTCATATTTTTATGATCACGATAAATACGAATATCTTCAAAATAGAACAAAGCATTAGTTGCATTGATCATTCTTAAAAAATCGCCAATTTTTTCTGCTTCTTTAACATAAATCATATATTTGTTATCACGTTTTAATACCTTACTATTTAAATTATATTCATTAAGCAATTTAACAATAAAATAAGCGTACTCTTCATTATCTACAAAAAATTCTAAATGATAACGTGACTTTTTGGGGTCATTTACACTACCACAAGCAATAAAAAGGCCTCTCAAATATGCTCTTTTAGACAGATCATCATCAATGATATAATCTTTAGGTATATTGGTGTCTAAACTTAGATCTTTAATTATCATATCAATCTTTTTACTTATTTCAAGCATATATATATAATTCTTTTTATAATTATAACCGTTACGAACAGTAATTTTACATGATATTCCATATATTTCTTTTATAGCTGAAAAAACATAGCGTGCTACACTAGCATTTTCTGTTACTATCTTTATATTATCATTAATAGTCGCGCTATTTCTTAAAATAACTGATAATTCAGCAATAGCCTCTATCCGTTCATGATCTAGCTTACTTATCTCGTTTTTAACATCACTTGTGAAAGACATTTCCACTTTCCTTCAGTAAATATGAAAAAATCTGCAAACTTAACTTCATTACATCATGCCTAATCAAACTATTAACAACTACAAAGAAATCATCACTAATAATATCACAACCAATTTTTTTGACTTCTTCTTCATCAAAATAAACAGGATCCTTTTGTTCAAGTGAACCATATTTTTTTGCTATATCGGCCTTTATATGTCCAGAATTAACTACTACAACATCTATCTTATGTTTACCCAAATATTGATTTAATAATTTAATATGATCAGATACTTTAAAATTATCTGTTTCTCCAGGTTGTGTCATCATATTACAAACATACATAACTTTAGCATTACTTGCATCAATAGCATTCACAATATCCTGACATATTAAATTTGGTATTATACTAGTAAAAAGACTGCCCATGCTTAAAATAATTAATTCAGAGTTTTTTATTGTTTCAATAGCTTCCTTAGTTGGCGTCGGCACCTCTTTATAATAGACCTTTTTAATACCCTTTTTACTAGTAGTAATATTATGCTCTCCTTCAACCAAACTACCATCATTCATCTGTGCTACCAAAACAACATTATCTTCAGTTAATGGTACAACTTTTCCTTTTAAATTTAATATTTTACTTAGAGCCTCGATACCATCAGATAAATTACCTGTTATTTCAGCCATAGCAGTTAATAGAAGGTTACCAACAGCATGGCCATCAAGTGAACTGTTTGTATCGAACCGATAATTAAATAACTCCATAACTAAAGGCTCTGTTTCTGACAAAGCGACCAAGACACGTCTAATATCCCCAACAGCTGGTATATTAAATTCTTCTCTTAAAACACCAGTACTCTTACCATCATCGCAAACAGATACAATTGCTGTTAAATCTACTGGAAATTGCTTTAAACCTCTAAGCAAGGTAGAACTCCCTGTTCCACCACCTAAAACGACAACCTTCTTATTCATATTTTCTTTCCCTTCTTTTTTTGCCTACTTCATTTAACTTTTCAATATAAGGTACTTTTTTTATAAATGACGTAATAATAAAGACAATTCCAACTAAAAACATAATAATAGACACTAATTGAGCCACCTTAATATTAGCTAACATTAAACTATCCGTTCTAAGTCCTTCTACAAAAAAACGCTCTATTCCATATACGACAAAATATATACCACAAAGTAAACCTACCTTTAAATTTTTATAATATTTCCTTAACACAAACAAAATTATAAAACAAACAAGACAAGTAATTGATTCATAAAGAAAAGTTGGATGATGATAATAACCACCTATTTTCATCCCTTCAATAATAAAATTAGGAATATGCATAGCTTTTAGTTTGGATAAAGCTATAATTGGGCCATAAGCTTCTTGATTAAAGAAATTTCCCCATCTACCTATCGCTTGACCTAATACTAAAGAAGGAACAATTAAATCCATAAATCTAAAAATATTAATATGATGTTTTTTAGTATAAAAAATTGTAAATATTAAGCCTGCTAACACTCCTCCATGAATTGCTAAACCGCCATGCCATACCGCAAATATTTCTAAAAGATTTTCTTGATAGGCATGCCATTCAAAAATAACATAATAAAGACGAGCTCCAATAATTGTAACAGGGATCAAATAAAAGAAATAATTATATAGATTATTAATATCTATTGATTTATGCCTTTTCGCTTCATTTTTCACAAGTAAAATACCAACAAAAAAGGCGGTAAGCATAAACAAAGAATACCAATACACTGTTATATTTCCAAATGAAAAAGCAACAGGATTCACTTTCTCTTACCTCCTTTTAAAATACCATCGATAATCCAATTATCCATAATAGCGTTCATAATCGATATGACAACGGATACAATAATTAACCAAAATAATCCGTTAACATTAAAGTGTGAACCTAAGATCCAATCTGATAGTTTTAAAATAAAAGCATTAATTAAAGGATAAAACAACCCTAATGTCATTGCCGTTAAAGGAATGGTTAGCCATGTTAAAACAGGCTTTATTGTCCTATTTAAGATGAAAATAATCAAGACAGCTAAAAAGCCATAAAAAACATTAGAAATATAAACGGTTTTTTTAAAAATAACAGATACTGTTATTAGTACCAAAGTATACCCTATTAAATGAATAACTACATCTAGCCATCTACTAATATTTTCACGTTTATTCCATTTTTTTTGTAATTGTACATCATTCTTTTCCATATGAATCTCCTTGAATCATTATAACACTATTCACATGGTATTTCAAATATTCAAAGTATCAAACTACCAAATATGTTTATTACCTAAATTATTCACTTCTAATTTCAAATAAAGCATCTCTTAATTCCATTGCTCTTTCAAAATCCAAGTTTTTAGCTGCTTCATGCATTTCGTTTTCAATTTGAACCATTAAATCTACCTTTTCCTTCTTTGACAACTTCTCCTTTTTCTTACGTTCTATTCCTTTATTATTACTAATAACTTCACGAATTTCTTTAATAATTGTTTTCGGTGTAATACCGTGTTCTTGATTATATTTCTGTTGTATAGATCGTCTTCTTTCTGTTTCTGTAATAGCTAAACTCATTGATTCACTAATCGTATCTGCATACATAATAACATGACCATTAGCATTTCTGGCCGCTCGACCAATTGTTTGAATTAAACTGCGTTCACTACGTAAAAAGCCTTGTTTATCAGCATCCATTATCGCAATTAACTCAACCTCTGGTATATCCAGCCCTTCTCTTAATAAATTAATTCCTACTAAAACGTCATATTTACCTTTTCTTAAGTCCCTTATTATTTCCATACGCTTTAAAGTTTTTACTTCATTATGAAGATAAGCTACCTTTATATCTAATTTTTTTAAATAGTTAGTTAATTCCTCAGCCATTCTAATTGTCAAGGTAGTCACTAAAACACGAGCATTTTTAGCAATACAATCGTTTATATTTTCAATTAAATCATCTATTTGATTTTTCGTCGGATGAATATCAATTACAGGGTCTAATAAACCAGTTGGTCTTATAATCTGTTCTACGACTTGATGATTTGTCTTATTAAGTTCATAATCCCCTGGCGTTGCTGATATATAAATAGTTTGTCCCTTTTTATTTTCAAACTCATTAAACTTAAGTGGCCTATTATCTAATGCACTAGGTAATCTAAAACCATAATCAACCAATATTTCTTTGCGAGCACGATCACCATTATACATACCACGAACTTGTGGAATAGTAACATGAGATTCATCTATAACCAATAAATAATCTTCTCCAAAAAAATCCATTAAAGTTGTTGGAGTTTCTCCAGCTTCATGCAGTGCCAAATGACGTGAATAATTTTCAACACCATGACAGAACCCCGTTTCCCTCAACATTTCTAAATCATATTTAGTTCTTTCTTCAAGTCGTTGATATTCCAATAGTTTATTTTCTTTTCGAAAATATTCTAAACGATCTATTAACTCTTGCTCAATATTATCACAAGCCTTAGACAACTTTTCTTCTGATGTTACAAAATGACTAGCAGGAAAAATACTTATGGTTTCTTTATTAGTCAAAATAGCTCCCGTAACAACATCAAACTCACAAATCCTATCAATTTCATCACCAAAAAATTCAACTCTAATTCCCTTACTATGTTGACTTACTGGTATTAACTCTAACACATCACCTTTAACCCTAAAAGTTCCACGTTTAAAATCAATATTATTACGTTCATATAACATTTCGATTAATTTTTCTATAATAGAGTCTCTTTCAACCGTTTCGCCGCATCTTAAAACAAGCATTTTATCGCGATAATCCTCAATATCTCCTATACCGTATATGCAAGAAACACTCGCCACAACGATAACATCTTTATTATTAAGTAACGATCCTGTTGCAGCATGACGTAATTCATCTATTTCATCATTAATTGATGCATCTTTTTCAATATAAGTGTCCGTTTTAGCCACATAGGCTTCAGGCTGATAATAATCATAATAACTTACAAAATATTCCACATGGTTTTCAGGGAACAACTCTTTAAACTCTCCATATAATTGTCCTGCTAATGTTTTGTTATGTGCAAGTACCAATGTAGGTTTATTGACTTTAGCAATCACATTAGCAATCGTAAATGTTTTTCCTGTTCCTGTTGCCCCTAACAATACCTGATCTTTTTTTCCATTATTAAGGCCATCAACGAGTTTTTCTATTGCTTCCGGCTGGTCTCCTGCAGGAGTATATTTTGATACTAATTTAAACATAATTACCTCCTTACTATTGCTACTCTCAACCACGTGATTCATGGCCATATCAAATTTTTTTGTTCTCAAAATAAAACTTTTTTTGTTGGAACATGAATAATGACCACAAGTTTACTACATAACACTAAACAATGTTGAATTAATTTACACTATATTTTATCACTATTTTATAAACAAAACAAGGAAACGACTATATGTTTCCCCGTTATTATTTTTAACTTATTTTAAAATATTATGTCCAAAATTTTTTGTCATAAAAGTTCTATCTAAATCATCTAATACTATATACTAAATCTACTTTAGAACTATATATATCATTATTAATTTAATTAGTGCAATTAATAATTATTTTATTAAAATAAACGTTAGATATAATAATTCCAATATGACTTTCAAATCAAAATTATAGATTAAGGATAGATTAAACTAAGCATGCCTAAGCTCATGGAATCTAACTTTAAGTAAAGTATTATCCTCTAATAGTTGAATGATACTTTTTACAAAAATTTTAGTTTTATAGGCTGATTTAAATTGAAATTTTTAAAAAAGCATGTCATGATATCTTGAAAAATAATATTTCTTTTACAATAAAAAAAGATTTGCTTTGTTGAAATATAGAATTTATTATAACCAATGTATAACTTATTGATCTATATAATTAGAAATAAAAAATTAATTTTATTTAAATTTATTTGAATCAGTAAGCAAATGGTAATACCTCAATTTGCTTTTGCCATTGTCACTTGTTCATTTCCATGTCAACTTTTCAAAATTGATTGAATTTTCTCGCTTTTTGTGAGTCACAAGAAAAAATAACCACCAACAGCATAATACAATCTTGATTTAGGCATTTTGGATACTATTTTTTTATTATTTATTTATCCATCTTGGAATGAAATCTTCTGGATTTCGTTTATCATAATATATTAATATATGTTCAATTGGTAAGCCTTTATTTAAAAACTCTTCTGCTTCATCAGTATAGGCGTCCTCAACACTTAATTCTTCTAAATAAGTTGTGTTTCTATTTTCTATTATTCTACCATCATTAGTTTCAAAATGAAATACAGGATAATGTTTATTATTTTCAATAACATATTTAATAATTTTTCCATATGTTTTTCCTTTTTTTCTAAGGAAAAATTTATCTGGTAATAATCTCAATAGTATTACCGCGATAATAATTATACTAATATGAATTATCATCTGACCTCCTTTTAATAATCATTCAAAAAAATTAATTGAACAGGTTAATTCATACATGTCTTCATCACTTGTTGCTTTTTTTACATTAAGTGTTACCTGCCGATCATCATTTAAACTTTTAAAATTTTCATCATTAACATTATTTACTAAATTTGTATATAACTTTTCTATTTCAGTTTGATAATTTACTTCATCATCGCTATAAATTTCATTAAAAAAATTATAAATCTCTTTCAAATCTACCTCATTTGAAAAATTAATTGTTATTCCAATTTTTGATATTTTAACTTTTTTAGGTGTTATATCTACATTATAAGTTACTTCATTATTGTCTTTAACAAATCTATAATCCCAAGTTAAATTATCATCTTCAACATAATTATATTTGTCCATTATTTCTATAATATTATCTTTAAATTCTTGCTCTCTATCTTGATAAGTTTGACCAGATTTAAAAGATACTACGAATGTAAAAGCAAAAATTAAGCTAAATATAATTATTTTTTCTAAAATTAGTCTAAACATTATTCGCCACCCTTAGCTTATTATTATCAGAATATATCTTATAGATTCTAAATATTGTTGACTTATTATTATAATTAGCACTATATTCATAATATTGTTTTGTTTCACTTAATAATTTGCAATTATCATATTTGTAAATATTAAAGCCAAAATAGTTTTTTTCATTAATTATCTTTTCTATATTATTATCTTCTTTCAAAAATTCCATATCATAATCTTCCACAATTGGACTTATTAAAATAAAACTATCATTACTACTTTTTATAATTACTATGTTATGTATTTGATCATATAATTTACTATCTTTTATTCCTTTAATAAAATTGTAAATCATATCAGCAAAAGATAAAATGATAACAATAAACACTGTTAAAGAATCTAGATATAATTTTGGGTATGAAATAACACAAATACCAAATATGGCAACCATTAAAAGAAAATCAAGAAAAGGGCTTATAAAAATTCTATATACTCCCATTTTTAATCTCTTTAACAAATTACTTTGCTCATTCACCCAAAAAACATTTTCATTCAATTTAAAAACATCCTTTCCAGATTAATTATACAATTAGATATAATATATATCAATATATATATCAAGCATTTGAAATTTAATTTACACACTTGTAATGATTGAATAATTAAAAACAACTTCTTATTTAAAAAAATGATAGTTGAATTATACAATAACAAAAAACTAGCATGTGAGATATTACGTGAATATGGCATAAGTAGTTCAGTATTATATAAATGGATCCAAGAAATATTCACCAATAAAAAATGAAGATGGGACAGTCACAAATAATAAAGAAATTCAAAAGTTAAAAAAAGAATTATCAAGAACTAAAGAGGAATTAAAAATACTAAAAAAAGCAATTGCCATATTCACGCAAAAATAGAAGATAAAATAAAATTTATTAATGATAATAAAAATAATTACGATATTAGACTTTTATGTAAAGTTCTCAATATTCATCATTCAGTATATTATTATCATATAAATCATCAAATAAATTCTTATAAAAAAGCTAATCAAATACTAGATAGTCAAATTAAACAAATATATGATCAATCTAAAGGAAGATATGGTTCTCCAAAAATAACTAAAGAATTACAGAAAGAAGGTGTTAAAGCAAGTGAAAAATTGGTTGAGATATAACATATATTTATACTTTGGAAACAGGTTGGACATATTTAGCGATAGTATTAGATTTGTTTGATCTGAAGGTGGTTGGTTGGTCTTATGATGTAAATATGAATAATAATCTAGTAATAAATGCCTTTAATAAAGCAATTAAAAATCGTTGATTAAAAGAAAGTAGAATATTTCATTTTGATCGAGGAGGTCAGTACACATCTAATGAATATGAATTGCTATTAGCGAAATCAAATATAAGACATTCATATAGCAAAAAAGGTTATCCTTATGATAACGCTAGAGGAAATTAATGTTAGTAATTATAAGACATTTAAAGAAGCAAAACTAGCAATATTGGAGTTTATTGAAAGTTGGTATAATAACAAACGTATTCATAGTACACTAGGTTATATTACACCTAATCAAAAATACCAAAATTATATTAGTAACTTAATCATTGCAAAAGTATTTGAATTTATAAATTGTCCACAAAATGTGTCTAAATACTTGACCTAAACCCAGTTAATTATTTGTAAAGTATAATTCCGCTCTATTATATTTTCCAGTATGTTCAATTTTAAAATTTTCTTTTGTATAATTGCTAACTGTTTTTTTCCAAGATGATTCTGCAACAGGAGAACGAGGAACCTCTTTTATTGTCCAATTACCTCTATATTTATCAAATATTTTAATAACTGATTGTGCTCCAATCTTATTACCTTTATAATTATTTAAAACAAACATTTCACTTATTTCATAATTATTATTGGAATTATTATCCACAAGAATAAATTCTAAAATATCTTCATCAGATTGAATAAAGTATACATAATTATCTTCAAAATATTTATTCAAATTATACTCATACTCACACTTTGTAGAATCAAAATCAATAGGAAAGTAAAAACTTAAATCATACAAATATAATTGTAATAATTTTTCTAATGTTGATTTTTCTTTTTTTTTCAATTTTTTTAATTTTTAAATTCATTATTATCTCCTTTTATTTTTTCTAGTGTCAATAGAAAAAGGAGGACACAAAATAAGGTCCACCTCCTCCAAAAATACTAATATACTAGAACTACAAAACATATTTCTCATTTGCTTTAGGATCATATACATAAGTGACTGTACCATTTGAATCACTTGTGTCATTTTCACTTAATAATTTGTTCTGTGTTTGGTTTAGATTTTGAGTTTCATTTTTGTTATTTATAAATAATTTATCTAATTTCTCTTTAATTTGGTCTTTTGTAAATGGTTTTGCAATATAATCTACAAACCCTTCAGAAACATACTTTTCTTTTGCCCCTGCCACTGCATCTGCTGTTAGTGCTATTACAGGAATTTTAAATTCAGACATTTCCTTTAACTTTGATAAAGTAGTCTCTCCACTCATTTCTGGCATCATTATATCCATTAGAATCAAGTCATATTTTTCACCTTTGTTTATTTTATCTAAACACTGCTCTCCACTATCACATTCATCTACAATAAGTCCTAAACTTTCTAGATGTTTTCTTGCGACTTTGATATTTAACTTATTGTCATCTACAACTAGTACTTTTTTATTACTGCATTGCTTTTCTTCTATATTGATTGGTTTTGATTTTGAAATTTTAATTTCTGTTTGTTGGATATTTTCTAGCTTTGGATTTAACATTTTACTTATTTTTTGAGGAATTTGTACTATAAACATTGAACCTTGCCCAAATTGTGATTGAACATTGATATGTCCTCCCATCATATCAACTAGAGCTTTAGTAATAGCAAGACCTAGCCCTGTTCCTTCTGTTGTCGTATTTCTTTCAATATCAAGACGTTCAAACTTTGTAAATAACTTATTGATATATTCTGCTTTTATTCCTCGTCCTGTATCTTGAACACTTATCATTAGCATACATTTATCATTTTGATTGATACATTTTGTATTTAAAGTTATTGTTCCTTTTTCAGTATATTTAATTGCATTGGTAAGTAGATTATTGACTATTTCTTTGATATGAGCTTTGTCTCCTAATAACTCATAAGGAATATCTGGAGCAAAATTCATTTTGAAATCTATTGGTTTTTCTCCAATTCTTGTTGTTGTAATACGTGCCATTTTAGTTATTTCTTCTACATAATTATACGGCATCTCTACTATTTCCATCTTTTCACTTTCAATCTTATTTATATCCAAGATATTACCTACTATTTCTAATAATGTTTGAGATGCATTTTGAATATCTTCTGTGTCTTCAACAACTTCTTTAGGAACTTGTTCTTTATAACTTGCGATATCTTCTGAAAGTCCTACGATAGCATTAAGTGGTGTTCTAATTTCATGTGACATACTTGATAAGAAATCACTTTTAGCTCTATTTGCTTTTTCTGCTGTATTTTTTGCTATTTCTAATTGGGTGACCATCTTAAAATCTGGATTTTCAATTGTATTATACGTAATAACTGTCACAATAGAAAATAAAGTTGTCATCAATACCAATCCAGGATTGATATTTCTTATAATAAAAACGATTATAAACCCAATAATTAAAATAAATAACGGAAAAAGCTTTACTTTGCTTAAACTCTTGATATTTTTAAAAATTGAAAATAGGTCAATTATTAAGTATATAATACTTAAAACGACAATTAAATTTGGAGCCACTCCATAAGTATAAATATATGTCCCGTCATTATAATATTTAATAGGTAAAAGAAAAGAAAGACATACTAACAGAAGAAGATATCCATAAACAATAGGGGCCACATGTCCTATTTTTGATTTTATTTTTTCTACACCAAAGCAAATGGAAACAACGTATATTGTAAAAGCTGTGATCCAAAAACTAATATTAGCAATATGCAATTTGTTAACAAAATTAGTTAATATTTCATGATCTGGTAAACCCTTTATTAAGAAGCCACATAAAAACTCTATTACTAATCCTAACAAATTTGAAATGACTAAAGCACTAAAAATTTTTGTTTCAACTTTGTCTACACGTTTTTTTGTAAAAAATATGATTGCGATAATAAAAACATAGATAAAATTCAAACTTAAAATTATATATCCTACATCCATATATACACCTTAACAACTATTGTAATAATTATAACATAAAATGATGGTAATTGCTCATATAAAAAAAGTAGTTATAAAACCACTTTTGATCTCAAATATTTTTTTCAATTTTCTTAACAAGAACAGAAGATTTTTGACTATTAGCTTCTCTTTCTAATGCTCTAAAATCAATCTTTAGATTTGGGGTTAAAGGTAATGCTTCTTTTTCAATATATTCTTCTGGTATTTTGTATTCCTTAAGAGTACTGCATAAAGCAATTATTTCTTCTCTTATAACAGGAGAATAATTTTTTTGTTGTTCTTTTAATGTATAAAATAAAATTGGTATATTTTCTTGAATATCATCTGGTTTACCTACAAGAGCACAAGATTCTACTGCAGGTATTTTAGAAATAATAAAATCTTCAATTTCTGTTGGAGCAAATTTAAAACCATTTCTTCCTATTTGTCTTGTTTTTCTTCCTGTTATATAAATTCCACCATCTTTATCTATTTTTCCTAAATCACCAGAACAAGCCCAAATTGTACCATCTTTTCCTAATTTATAGTATTCTGCTGTTAATTCTTCTCTATCAAAGGCATAACCTTTCATAGAACAAGGTGTTTTATACCTTATCTCCCCTTCTAAATCCTCTCCATATTTAAGTTCTTCATCAGTTTCTGGGTCAAAAATAGACATCGTTGTAAATATCAAAGGATAACCAGAACATCCCGGCTTTTGTGTTTCTAAAAATGTATCTGTTGATAAACTTAGTCCAGGTCCTGCCTCGTTTTGCCCATAGCCTGGGCCAACTTTTATATTACAACCTCTCTTTTCCAATTCTTGATCTAATGCATATTGTTTTGCACTTTCTAAATGAGCACTACCTACAACTACTGATTTCAGAAAGGATAAATCTTTTAAATTAGAAGAATTGTTTCTTAAATAATTAAGCAAAACATTCATATGAATTGGAGCACCTAGAATATGATTTGGCTTGAACTTTTCAACTAGTTTTGGAAATCCATCAATTACAGGAACAGGAATTAAAATATCTTCCATTCCAAATGCTAAAATAGTATAAACACCGTTATTAGATCCAAATCCTAAAAATAAAGGTATAATATCCAAATTCTTATCTTGTGCTTTATAATCATTTTCCCCTAGCTCAACTTGTCTTACCATTGAAGTAAATGTCTCGTTGGTATATTGAATTGGCTTAGGTGATGCAGTTGTGCCACTAGAATATATAATCTCTGCAACTGTACCTTCCTGATAAGGCGAATCAATTTTTCCTTTATAATTTCTCCCATTTTTAATGAAGTCATTCCAATTCATATACTTTTCTTTTGTAGGAACTTTAGGCTTTGTTCCTTTCATTCGTTCAATAAAATCTTTAAAATCAGATAAGTAATTCATTCCAAACGGAAGTGACTCTGTTGGAGAAATAAACATAACTTTTTCTATTTGTTCATTTAATTCCTGATTGTTAGACAACATGTCATCAATCATAGGGGCGCAATCTTCCATTGTTATATATAGTTTCGTATTAGATTCTTTCATTGTTATCTCTATATCCTTATCAGTTGTTCTAGGATCCAACTCAACAGGAACAGCACCAATTCGATTAAGAGCAAATAACATATAAACAGATTCAGGAGTAGTAGGCATTGATATAACGACATTGTCCTTTTCTTTTACTCCAAGTTTCAAAAATGCTTTTGCAGTTTGTTCTATATTATAAAATAATTCATCATATGTTATTTTTCTACCATAATAATTAAGTGCAATAAAATTTGAATTTTTCTTATTACGAAGATAAAGATAATCATACATCTTCATTTTTGGCAACTCTGCGTCTAACGTTCCTTTTTTAAAATACTTAATTTGTGGTTTATCAATACTTGCATATCCTGTATGATTCTTCTGCTCATAGTATTCGTCACTATTTTCTTTTGGATTATCTAAATATCTAGCAATAGCTTCAATTTCGTAAATATTATTTTCTGATACTGCATATTCAAATTTTTTTCTTAACATACGTAATGTTTCCAATTTCATCATTGAACCTCCCAATAAATATTAAATAACTTATTTCTTGCTATTATAACATATATTTTTATTTTATAACCGAAAATAGTTCTAACTGTTACTTGAGTTATGAATTTATTAACTCATATAAAAATTTTAAATTGTGCTTATCGATTCTATTTTGATTATTCAAAATAACTAATCCTATTGGATATCCTTCTTCTAAAATTGGAAAAATGTATGATATATATTGAAAACAAAAATCATTTATAATTGATAAAAAATATTTTTCATATATATTTGGCAATAAATCAAAAAAGCTTATTAACTCCTTATCTATCTTTTTTTTAACATTTTATTTGATGAATAAATTATTTTATTTCTATCAACTACTACGATATTACATGAAAAAATATTATCAAATGGTATCACAATCTTTTTAATGATATCATTATATTTATTTTGAAAATTAGTTTTTTTTATAGATATTCTAAACTGATTACAACTAATACTTACATATTCTCCTATGCTAAGTCCTAAATTTTTTCTAAATTCTAATGGAATATATATTCTTCCATCATTATCAATTCGCTTCATTACCATTTTAATCAACCTTCAATTTTATTTATTTATAAGTTTATGACTTTTAGTGGTATTAAATTTTTTTACTTATACATTTATTATTTTAATATGAATAAGTTTTAACTTATAAATAGGCAGGAGGTGTTTCAATTACTTCTATGGAGCTAATAGGGCTAAATACCAAATGGTATAGATATCAAAAAGGCTTAACTCAAGAAGAATATTCATTTCAGACAAAATTTAAAATGGCATATATTAGTAGGATAGAAACTGGAGATGTGAAACTTAGCTGCAAAAATATAGATTTTATTGCAGCCTCTTTTGGCATTAAAACAGTTGATTTATTTAATGAAGAAACTGCAAAGTTAGCAAAAAAATTACCCACAAGAATAGATATGTATAAGAAACAATCATAATAATGCTTCTTTTAACTTTTTATAAAATATTTCCCAAGTGGATCCAAAAGTAGAATTTTCAAAATTATATTTACTAGGATCATTATAGCAAAATGTTAACTTTTTTTCGTTTTTGGTGTAATTAAGTATCTGACAAAATAGAAACTCAACGTTATCATCTTTCCTAATTTGATAAAATTTATAAGCCAGTTTTATACAATCCTTTTAAATTCAAAAATATGATCATAAATAAGTTTATGCAATTTTAAATAACATAAATTACTTAATAAATTATTGTAGTATTCAACTAACCCTGAAATAAAGTAATTAGTAGACTTTATTTTTTTATACCTTCTTCAGTTTTTAACATCCTATTATAAAATGATAATGACCAAATTTTTATTTTTTTAAAGAATTATTGCTAATTATATAATTAAAATCTATAAGTTTATAATCTAGTAAATTATTAACTAACATTGCTCTAGAAGCACTTGGTACAGGAGCATATTTTGATACTAATTTAAACATAATTACCTCCCTACTATTGCTACTCTCAACCACAAAATTCATGGCCATATCAAATTTTTTTGTTCTCAAAATACAACTTTTTTTGTTGGAACACGAATAATGACCATAATTTTACTACATAACACTAAACAAGGATAAATGAATTTAATAATACCATAGTTAAGGTATTGTAACTTTACTCATTTTAATATTTTATATAATAAAATTATAAATATTACAAATTAATATTCAAGTGCCATTTAAAACATTATTTTACTTTCTATGCCATCATCAACAAGCTTTATAAATTCTTCAGCATCACTTGACGAGCCAACAATACTTCCATAATGTATTGGAATAACTAATTTGGGCTTTATAAAATTAGTAAGAATAGCCGCCTCTTTATAATCCATAGTATAAGTTCCTCCTATTGGTAAAAATGCAATATCACATTTAACTTTTTTATTTTCCTTGGTTATATCAGTATCACCTGCAATATAATATTTAACTTTATTTATCTCGATAATATAGCCTACCCAATTATTCTCTTTAGGATGAAAACTTTTAACATTGTTATAAGCAGGAACTGTATCAAACAATATGTTTTCAATTTTATAACTATTGTTAGGTCGAACCGTTAATATATTGCTTTCTAAAAAATGTAAATTCAATACACTTTCGTACAAATCCTCTGGTATAACAATCTTAGTATTAGATTTTTTGATCTTTTCTATATCGACTTGCGAAAAATGGTCATAGTGACTATGGGTTATAAATATTATATCCGCATCATAATAGAAATCCTTTATATTAAATGGGTCAACATAAATTATTGGTTTAACTTTAATTTTAATTGTACTATGTCCTAAGCATTCAATATTTTCTAACATAACATCACATCCTACAATTATATTTTACCACAACAAAATATAAAGTTACACCTAAGCTTGTTTATAATGTATACTTCAAATTTAATACCATATATTGTTATTGTATAAAACTATTAAAAAACCAATAAACTATTCGCTTATTGGTTATTTGTACTATTTTGTACATTGGTGTCATTAGTAACGTTCATTTGAGTACTAGGAATATTTCCAACTTGCTGTTGTAAAGGTTCATTTGTAATCATAGGAGTTGATTGTGGTGGCATTTCAGGTACAGTTTGTTGTGATGTATTAGCAAAATCAGTCGGTGGTACCGGTTGTTCAATAGGTTGGCTAAAAATAGCAGGAGTTGGATTAGATACTTGATTTGGCTCTTGTCTACTTACCTCATTTTGAATAACGGCTTGGGTTTGCATCATAGAAGTGGTTGCTTGAGCTGGCCCTACAGGATTTGTTATTGATGGTGTTTGTACTGGAGCAGCTACAGGGTTAGACATAGGCGTTTGCGTTAACACCACTGGTATTGGTTTTGCTACTTGTTGATTAACACTATTATTCACACTTTGAACTGACGTTGGTGGCACGAATTGATCTTGTTGCACAGGTTGTTGCGGCAAAACCGCTTGTGTTGAACTTACTGGTTGACTCACAGGCTGTACTGGTTGTGGTTGAAATGGCTGTGGTTGTCCTGTCATGACAGACTGATTTCCGATTGAATTTGTTGTTTGATTCATAGATGGTTGTTTTTTATTTTTCTTTTTTCCAAATAAAACTATTAATAAAATAACAATTACAAGACCGCCAATTACAGGAATAGCATACGTTAAAATTTTAGATTTAAAATCTTTTTTTGGAAACTCAAATGAAACCTCAATTGGTTTTCCTTGTAGCTTCATAATATTCCAAGTTAATGTTTTACCATCCTTAGACACACTTGTTGCATTGTGTGACAATGGTTTTGTTGGAAATGTCATAACAAAATTAACGTCATATACTGAACTTAAATCAACTCCCTCTGTTTCTGCATCGCCAAGACTTTCATCTGTTGATAACGTTATCTTAGCTTTATATGTATTACCATCTTTTCCAAAAAGTTTGCCATTAATATCTGACATGTCAACTTCGGTATAATTACCACTAGTATCTGTTACATCATCAATATTGCCTATTTTTCCAACAAACTTATAACCTTTAAATCCATCTTGATCGTATTTTTCTCTTTTTAAATTAGCTATTTCTAAGCCTTCAATTTCCGTATCGCCAAGTGCTTCTTCAATGTATTCCCATTTTTGATCCTCAGTAAAATTTGGCTGGGCACTTGAACTACCATCATCGTTGGATTGTGAAAGGCCACCCTCAATTAATTCGTCATCCATGGCAACAATAAATCCTAAATCAATTGATTTATCAGCATTGAACTTAAAATTATATTCAGCTTTTATTTTACAACCACTTACTAATAAAATAACAAAAAGTAAAATTAAAAATTGCTTAACATTCTTCAAAAAACACACTCTCCTATCTATAACTAATTTTATCACAAAACGTTGTATAAATAAAGATATTAAATAAAAAAGGCTCATTTATGCCTTTCTATATAGTAAAACTCATTATTATTCAAATTCCAAATTTCTCCCGTATCTCCATATAATACCAATAACAGATCACAAGAAATATTGTGGAAATTGTCTAGCTGATCATACGTATAATTAGTAGGTTTAACCTTAATATAATAAATCTGTGACAACGAAACATAATCATCAATAACCATTAAGTTACTAATATCTTTATAGCTCATATTTAATTTTCTTAAAGCATCAAACCCTTGCTCAATTTCTGATATTCCAACATAATGGTTATTATTCAAAAACCAGTGAAAAGTATTATTATCCTCAAATACAAAAATACCCTTATCCTCACTTTGCCACTTATCAAAAATTGAAAAAACTTCCTCGCTAGTGTCTCCATAGTAGACATCTTCCGTTGACATTTTAACATTATGTTTTGATGTTATGGCAATTAGAATCAAAACTGCAAAACCAAAAACAATAAGCAGAATTAAAGTGTGATAACTTTTTTTGCTATTTGTTAATAGCTCATTTGTTGGATTCATACCATTTAAATTGTTAGGAAAATTAACAGCATCCGAAATGTCTAAAGTATTTCCACAATTAAGACATACTGGCACACTATCATTGCTTTTATATCCACATTTTGAACATACCATACGATCACCTTACTACTATTAGTATAACATGAAATATAATAAACTATTATTTTTTTTTAATAAGTAATACATTTGCTTAACAATAAACTATATTAATTAATGTTTTTTATTATTTGGGTATAATATTAAAGGTGATACAATGATCTATGAATTAACAAAGAACAAATTTAAAACAAATATTCATAAATTTAAAAAAAATCACTTATATTTTATTTGCATAAACAAAGATGAATTAGCAATATTAAATTCAATTTTTTATAATGATCAGATATTTAATACTATTTTGAACAATCATATCTTATTTGAACAAGCAGAAAATTATGTTCTAACTAAATTTAATTTAAAAACCAATAATCAAAAACTAAAAATGACTATAATCATTTATTATAACTTTTTAATTGTCATTGACTACAATAATACTCCAAATCTTAATCAGCTAATAAATGAGTCATTAATGAATATAAATAAAGATTTTTCTTTCAATCATATTATAGCGGTTATAATTGATCATTTAACCAATAATTGTTTTAACCAATTAGAATACATAGAGCAAAAAATCATTAACATTGAACAAGAATTACTAAATAAAGAAGTTTATAAAAATTTAAACCCTGTCATTTTTTCTATAAAAAAGGAATTAATAGAATACAAACGTTATTTTGAATATCTAAGTAATTTCACTTGTCAAATTGACAACAATAAAACGGATAAATACATAATAAGCAAATACAATAAACTACAAAGGTTAAAAGAAATATCAGTTAATCTTATAGAAAATACAGTTCAATTACGAGAAATATACCAATCACATCTTGATTACTATCAAAATAGAGTTATAAAAATACTAACTGTTGCAACGGCTTTCTTCCTGCCACTAACAGTTATCACAAGTTGGTATGGTATGAATTTAAAGTATATTCCTGAAATTGACAACCAATATACTTACCCTATCATTATTCTAATAAGCAGTTTATTCATTATAATATGTTATTTAATTTTTAAAAAGAAAAAAATAATATAAGCAGACCAAATATTATTTTTTTAATTTTTATCAATTTTAAATACAACTTGATATATATCTTCCAAATCATATTCATCAGTATCTACATTGTATCCCATTTTTTCTATATCATCGCTTAAGGCTCTTATTTTTCTAATAACCTCCTTAAATTCTACCCTTTGAATTTGTGGAGTTTGTTCTGCTGGCAATATCGGATCATATTGTTTTTCATAATCTGTTACAATTATAGGCTGATTAGTAACTTGACTAGCAATATTATTACTTGAAAAATTTCCAACATTAGACGTTGAAGAAGAAGCCTGCTCACCTGTAGAATCATTAACTACTTCAGGGGCTACCGATGTATCAGTAGAAGCTAACGGTTCAGAGATATTAACAGGCTCATGAACAGGCTCAACTTGCTCTATAATTGGAGTAGTAGGCATTGAATAGTCAGCCTGAGTTGGAGTAGCCGTTATAAATACTGGTTGTTCTACATCTAATTCTGAAGTAACAGTGGCAGCATTATTTAAAGGCGATGGGTTACTATCAACTAAGTTTTCTAAAGGAATACTACTTATTTGCTCAGTTCCAGACATTCCTGGTAATGAATTATTGTTCATCGATTCTGATGCTAATAAACCCGTTGTTGAATTAATAGTTGAATCAGGCGTTAACACTGATTTAGGTTGCTCGTCCAATAACTCGGTCTTTTGAGAAGATAAAGTTGGTTGTGATACATTATTATTCATTGATAAACCACTATTGGTCATATTATTAGCTAAATCTTCATTTGCCAATGATGCAAAATTATTCACATCAGTCATTTTAGTCTGAGAACCCATTGGTGCTAACAAATCTGGTTTATTGTCTACATTGCTCTGCATAAAAAGGCTTGACTGATTTGTAAACGTTTCATTTGACGCTGGAATATTTTGAATACTAGAAGTATTATCAAATATTGTATTATTCTCACTAGTTAAAGTGTCGTTGTTTGAATTTGTTGAAAATACCACTGACTGATTATTATCAGGAACATTCGCTTGTTTTGAATTATTTTTAACATCGTAGTCTGGATCTAGAAATTTAGCAAAGACAGATGACTCAATAATACCATTATTAAGGGGTTTAGTCATTTGTTTTTGACCATCAATTATTGTCGGATCAAGGAAACTATTAAGTGTGTCTTCATCAATCAAGCTATCACTACTATCTTCATTCTTATTAATCAAACCTGGAAACATAGTAGAATCTTGATTAGTAGTTAAACTATTATTGATCCTGCTCATATTATTTGTATCCATTTGTTGAACACTAGATTCAGCGTTTCGATAGCCCTCATTATTAGCACCCGGAATATTATTCAGTTCAGAATCAGCCTTATCTTGACCTGATAATAGATTTTGATTGAAAATATTGTCTGAGCTAGATTGTACATTAAAATTAGAGTCAGAAACTGCAGATTTCTCCTCTGATGAAGTTACATTATCATCAAAATATGATGGATCAAAAAACTTACCAAACGATCTAGAGCTTATTACTTGCTGATTATTATTATACATACCATTATCCATATTTTGAAAGTTATTAATCATATCAATTTTCTCCTCTTTTTCTTCTTTTAGCTTTGAGTTGGACTCCTGTTGAATACCAGACGAAATATTTATTGACTCCATGTCTTCTTTTTCAGATCCATCTTTCTTTAAACTAGAAGATGACATTAAAGAAAATAACTTAGAGATATCAATCATATCAGATTCATCAGAAACAGAAGTTTCTTTTTCTTCTTCAACCTCTTCTGCAGCCAACTTATCTTCATCTTTATTTTTTAGTAAAGAATCAACAGTTAAAACTTTTTCCCCACCATCATTATTTCCTTCAGTTTCATTCTCTAAATATTTTTGTATTTCTTCATCTAATCTCCTAACAGTTAAACGTTCACTAATAATACGATTAAGCATATTTTTCTGTGCACTTGCACTAGAAAGTTTAAGTAACGATCTAGCATGTCTTTCTGATATTTTTTCCTCCATTAAGGCTTCTTGAACCTCATCACATAGGTTCAACAATCTCTTTTTATTGGCAATAGCTGATTGACTTTTACCCAATTTAGCTGCTAATTTTTCCTGTGTCAAATAGCCCATATCTAAAATTTTTTTATAAGTAATTGCTTCTTCAATGGGTGTTAGATCTTTACGCTGAATATTCTCGATTAAAGCAACCTCAATACTATCATGATCATTTAAATTTAAAACAATTGAAGGTATTGTCTTGAAATTAGCTAAAACACAAGCCTTATATCTTCTCTCACCTGCAACTATTTCATACTTATCACCAATTGGTCGTACAATAATCGGTTGAATAACACCATGTTTCTTTATTGATTCAGATAAATCTATTATTAAATCCTCATTAAATCGAACTCGAGGTTGGAAACGATTTGGTAAAATATCATTTAGATTTAAGTCTATAATCCTATTCGCAGTATCCATAAGACCAACCTCTCTTTCTTTACAAGCTTATTATAATATATTTTGGGAAATAATACAATGCTTTTAATCAAATTATATTTTACAATGGATTCCTTTTAATTTCACTATATTTCCTAGGAAATTTTTTGTTTGTAAGATTCATTTTTTTAAACAACAATATACTTCGCGAACTATTCTCGACTGGTAGTTTAAACTCTTTAATAACAATCAAATCCATATTTAGTTTCGCCATAGCATTATTGAATTTAGGCTCTGTCAAAAGAGTTCCCTTTAGAGGAATAAAAAAACCATTTAATTTTACTAAGGGACTTGCAAGTTCCAATAAAATATTAGTCGAAGCTACAGCCCTAGCTGTTACAACATCAAACATTTCCCGCTTTTCTTTAGCATAGTCTTCAATTCGTTCATGAATAGCTTCAATTCCATTTAATTTCAATTTGTCTATTACAATATTTAAAAAGTTTATTCTTTTTTGTAATGAATCAACCAAACATATCTTTAAATGAGGAAAAAATATTTTTAAAACTAAACCTGGAAATCCTGCACCACTGCCTATATCACACAAACTTTCAACCTCATTTAAATCTATTACTTCACAAATAGTTAAACTATCATAAAAGTGTTTTAAATAAACATCGTTTTTATCTATAATACCTGTTAAATTCATCACTTTGTTATATTCAATTAATAATGTGTAATATTGCTCCAATTGGTCTAACTGCCTTTCAGTAAATTTAATATTTAATTTTTCCAATGCTAATGTAAAATCATCTTTTGTCATAAAAATACTCCTTTTTTATGTAAATCATAATTAAAGAAATATCTGCTGGATTTACCCCGCTAATGCGAAGAGCTTGCCCAATAGAGGTTGGCTTTATTTCTTTCAGCTTTTGCTTTGCTTCACTAGCAAGATTATGAATAGCATCATAATCAATATCGTCTGGTATTTTTTTGTTATCTAAATCTACCATTTTCATAGCTTCTTTATTAGCTTTAACAATATAACCTTCATATTTGTTATTAATTAATACTTGTTCCTTCACATCATCACTATATTTTAATTTAAAAAAATGTTCAATATGATCAAAAGTTATTTCTGGCCTTTTTAATAAATCATAAAGGGTAATACCATCTTTTAATGTAGCTGTTGGAATATTACACAAATAAGAATTAATTTGTTCAGTAGGCGTTATTTTATTATTTTTTAAAGTCAATTCCAATGCCTTTATACTTTCCTTTTTTAATTTAAATTTTTGGTAACGTTCCTCAGATATCAATCCAACCTGGTATCCATAATCAGTTAAGCGCAAATCGGCATTGTCATTTCGTAATAATAAGCGATATTCAGCTCGTGATGTAAGTAAGCGATAAGGATCAATAACCCCTTTTGTCACTAAATCATCAATTAAAACTCCAATATAAGCTTCATTTCGTTTCAATATTAATGGTTTTTTGCCCTCTAACTTTAAACTAGCATTAATTCCAGCTATTAGACCCTGACAAGCAGCTTCTTCATAGCCACTACTCCCATTTATCTGTCCTGCAGTAAATAAATTTTCCACTAATTTAGTCTCTAAACTTTGCCTCAATTGTTTTGAGTCTATAGCATCATATTCTATTGCATAAGCATACTTTAAAATTTTAGCATGCTCTAACCCCGGTAAACTATGGACCATTTCTTCTTGTACGTCATAAGGCATACTAGTTGAAAATCCCTGAAGATAAATATCATCATAATAAAGTGATTCTGGCTCTAAAAAGAGCTGATGTCGTTCCTTATCAGCAAACCTTACTACTTTATCTTCAATTGATGGGCAATACCTTGGTCCAATTCCCTTAATATCAGATAAGCCGCCATACATACTGGATCTTTTTAAATTATCACGAATTATTTTATGCGTTTGTGGGGTTGTATAAATCAAATAACAAGGCTGTTGTTTATCAATATCATATTGAGGATTCATATCAAAGCTAAAAGTATGATATCTCTTATCTCCAGATTCAATTTTGGCAACTGAAAAATCAATCGTATTCCTATCAATTCTAGGTGGAGTACCAGTTTTCAATCGGATAATATTGAATCCTAGTTTTTTTAATTCGTCACTTAAATGATTACTTGCCTGCTCTCCATGTGGCCCCTGTCGAGTACGCTTATCACCAATTAATATATCTGATTTTAAATACGTACCCGTCGTTAATATGACAACTTTTGATAGAATTGTTTTACCATCAACTAAACGTACTCCACTGACAATATTATCACTCACAATTAACTCTTCTACCATAGCCTCCTTAATCTTTAAATTAGGAGTTTTTTTTAAAGTTTTAAGCATTTCTTTGGGATACGTTATTTTATCGGCTTGAGCTCGCAATGCCTGAACAGCTGGACCTTTTGCACTATTTAACATCTTTATTTGTAATAAACTTTTATCAGCATTTTTGCCCATCTCACCACCTAAGGCATCTATTTCTCGAACAACAATTCCTTTAGCACTTCCACCAATAGATGGATTACATGGCATATCAGCAATATTTTGAATATTTCCAGTAATTAATAATGTATCATGTCCTTTTCGAGCACAAGCAAGAGCAGCCTCACATCCAGCATGTCCGCCACCAACAACTATCACATCAAACATCTTATCACCTGCTCCATTTCTCACATATTATAATACATAATTATTTTTTTAACAACAATAAAAGACTATCGCTAGTCCTTATACATTTACAGGTGCTAAAAAAGAAAAAATTTCTATATTTCTAATTACACCAAAAGAAATAAACAAAAAAATATAAATAATTAAAAACGATAAAATAACTTTTTTTCCTAAAACCTTTTTTGTGATTAAAGAAAAAAGAAAATAAATTAATACAATAACCAATGTTATAAAAATAAAAGGATTCCATCTAAAAGCTTGGTAAAAATGTCCCTCAAATAATGCAATTATTAATCGAGACAAACCACAAACCGGACAATAATAACCTGTCCATTTGTATATACCACAATCAATGTGTATATCCATTAAAAGAGATATTTTTAGAAAGATAAAAGAACATAGCAAAAATAGTAATAAAATTACTATTTTATAACTAATCTTTAAGCGGTCTTCCGTTGGCATCTACTCTAATACTTCCAGTTAAGATCATAATACCTTCAACAAGGCCCCAAACACTTGCTACCAAAGGACCAATTCCACAAGCAATCCATCCAACTAATGTTAATAATAATTGTGCTACTGCTTTACCGGTGTACCCTAAATAGAAATTATGTATACCCAAACACCCAAGAAAAATTCCTAATAATCCTGCTGCCATTTTTGATTTAGCATTTGGATCATATGGTTGATAGTTCATTGGTTGTTGATATCCTTGATTCATACCTGGCTGATTATACATTGGTTGTTGAGGTGCAGGACCCATATTGGAATTTGGATTTCCCGGTGCCTGATCTAAAACCCCACCACAATTAGGACAATTATTAAAGCTATCATCAGAAACTGTCCCACAATTTTTACACACTTTTGACATAATCTCACTCCTTACTTTAAAATTAGTATACCATAAATAAAAATATATTTAAATAACTTTAATTACTTCCCGACACAAAATTGACTAAAAATTTGATCTATTAACTCATCACTATAACTTTCCCCAATTATCTCGCCTAACATGCTCCAAGCCTCTTTTAAATCAATTTCAATCATATCAATTGGAAGATGATTTTCAATACCTAGCTTTACATTTTCTACAGATTTTAAAACATTTTTTAATAATCCAATACTTCTAGCACTACTTAAATAGGTATAATCACTTTGTTCAATTAATTCTAAATTAAACATTTGTTTTATCTTGCGTTTTAAAGAGTCAATACCTTCATTATTAACAATAGACATCATAATTAAATTATTTACTTTAAGTTTATTTAGGTCAATTTTTTGCTTTAAATCCATTTTGTTAACAATTACAATACTATTCTTATCCTTTATTTTTTCTAATATTTCAACATCATCAGGTGTAATATTATCATTATTATTTAAAACATATAGTATTAAATCAGCCTCATCAATTAAATTTAGACTTTTTTTTACACCTATACTTTCAACTATATCATCTGTCCTACGAATACCAGCTGTATCAATTATGTTTAATAATATTCCATCAAGAGATATTTGCCCCTCTACTATATCCCTTGTTGTGCCAGCAATATTGGTAACAATAGCCTTATCCTCTTCTAATAAAGCATTTAAAATGCTACTCTTTCCAACATTAGGTCGGCCTATTATTGCTGTTTTTATACCATCTTTAATGATTATACCATCTTGCGATCTTTCAATAATATCTTTTATTTTTTCTTCCAAATACCCCATCTTTTGTCTAATCATATCAATTGTCATAACCTCAATATCATCATACTCAGGATAATCAATATTAACTTCTATATTAGCCAAAATATCAACAATATTTTGACGTAAGTCACTTATTAACTTAGATACATTTCCACTTAATTGATTTATCGCTAAATTCCTAGCTTTTTCTGTTTTAGCGTTTATTAAATCCATGACCCCTTCTGCCTCTATTAGATCAATTCTTCCATTTAAAAATGCTCTTTTAGTAAATTCCCCTGGTTCTGCCAATCTACAACCATTAGTAATAAGCAATTCTAAAATTCTATTAGTTGTCGCAATACCACCATGTACATTTACTTCAACAACATCTTCACGAGTAAAAGTTTTTGGAGCCCTCATTACTGACACCAGTACTTCATCAATTTTTTCATCACCATCTAATATGTAACCATAATTAATTGTATGACTTGAAACTTTAGTTAAATCAGTCCCTTGAAAAATTTGATTTACCATTTTAACAGCATCAGTACCACTCACTCTAATTATAGATATGGCACCAACCCCTAAAGCGGTAGAAATCGCTGCAATAGTATCTTCCATACTTCACCTACTTTTTCATACTTGTATAGCTGTTATAGCTATAACACCAATAATATCATCAACTGAACATCCTCTTGATAAATCATTAACCGGCATATTCATTCCTTGTGTTATTGGCCCATACGCATTAGCCTTAGCTAATCTTTGGACCAATTTATACCCAATATTGCCAGCATCAAGGTTTGGAAAAATTAAAACGTTAGCATGACCAGCTACAGTGCTGTTGGGAGCTTTTATCTTAGCAACAACAGGATCTATGGCCGCATCTAATTGTAATTCTCCATCAATTTGAAAACCAGAATATTTTTTCTTAGCTAGCTTTGTAGCTTCAATAACCTTTTTTAAATCCTCATTGACTGCACTCCCCTTAGTTGAATATGATAACATAGCTACAATCGGTTCCTCATTAACTAGCAGTTGAAAGCTTTTTGCACTCATTCCAGCAATTGTTGCCAAATCTTCAGCCGAAGGATTTTGGGTCAATCCAGCATCAGCAAAAACAAAAGTACCTCTACAACCATATTTACAATTTGGGACTACCATTAGAAAAAAAGAAGATGCCAATTCAACCCCAGGCTTTGTTTTAATAATCTGTAATGCTGGACGCAAGGTACTAGCAGTTGAATGACTTGCTCCACTAACTATTCCATCAGCATAACCCAATTTCACTAACATACAAGCAAAATACATATAATCATTAAGCAACAAATCCTTAGCCTTATCTAAAGTCATTCCTTTATCTTTTCTTAATTCATATAATTTATTTGCGAATTCTTCAATTCTAGGATCATCACTTGGAATTATAATTTCAATATTATCATCTTCCACTTTTTTACAAGGTTCACCAATTAAAACAATATCCGCAATTTCTTCCCTACTACTTTTAACTGCTGCATCAACAATACGCTCATCGCTTGCCTCTGGCAAAACAATTCGCTTCTTATTTATTTTAGCTCTTTTTTTTATTTCCTCAATAATACTCATTTAGTCACCCTTACCATTTAATGAAAAAAGAAGAAACATCTTCTTTAATCTCCAATATACTTTATGACAACACAACGATTAGGCTCTTCTCCCACACTTTCCGTTGTTACATTACTAAAATTGCTCAACAATGAATGCACAATTCGTCTTTGATAAGAATTCATCGGATCTAGCTTAGTATCTGTTTTTGTTTTTTGAACATCTCTTACAATATTTTTTATCTGATACTCAAAATTTTTTACACGTCTAGCACGATAATTCGAAGCATCCAAATTAACTTTAATATCCATTCCTGTTTTACAATTAAGAACTTGTCGAAGTAAAAATTGAATCGAATTTAAATTTTTCCCTTCCTTACCAATCAAAATAGGATTATTATTTGATACCATTGTCACATTGAATATGTTTTCATCTTCTCTAACTTCTAAGTTAATATCCAAATTCATTTTTGTAATCATTTGTTTTAAATAATCTTTAATAAAATTTACTACATCTTCTTTTTTCACAACTTCAATCCAAAACTTATCATCATCTTCATGGTTATTAACTAACAAATCACACGCATAGACATCTAATTGCTCAATACAAGCTGTTAAACATTCATCCTCATCTTTTCCTTCATATTTATATACTTCAATCATACTACTTGCTCCTTTTTACAATCAAATTCTGAATAATGGTGAATGTACTATTGGTAATCCAATAAATGACTATTGCTGTTGACATTGAAAAAGACATAACAACTATCATAATCATCATAAACATCATCATATACTTCATCTGTTTTGCTTGATCACCACTCATACCAGCCCCACTATTTAATTTAAATGAATAATAAGTAGTAACAAAAACTAATAAAGGTAAAATTAGATACAACCAATTCCCCGCAGCAATTGCTCGCATTGGTGAAGTTGACATAACAAATCCTAAGAAAACATCCTCAAATAAAGCTGGTAATCGATATAAAGCTTCATAAAAGGCGAAAAACAAAGGGATTTGAATAAAACCAAACAAGCAACCAGACAATGGATTTATATTATATTTTTTATAAATAGCCATCATCTCAGTACTTTTTTGCATCATAGCTTGTTCATCTTTTCTGTTAGCATATTTTTTCTCCAATTTTTGAAGTTCTGGATTAGCTTTCTTTAAATTTTCAGACTGCTTAGCCGTCTTCAAAGTTAAAGGATACATAACACCACGAATTAATAAGGTAGTAATTATAATGGCTAAACCATAATTTTTTACTAATTCACCAATCTTTATAATTAACCAAGTTAATGGTTTAATAAAAATGGTATTCCATAACCCCTCATAACCACCAGTAGTAACACTAAATTCACTACAAGGAACTAATGAATTAACATCAACAATAGCTTTTATCTTTTTTTCATATTCTTTTTTACTGATATTACCATCTTCTAATTCAGAAGCATAGTACTCCTCTAAAGCCTTCTTGTTATCATTATATAACTTAAGATTATCTTCATCTGTTGGTGCACACATAATATTAGATGGTAATACTTGTCCAGTTTCTTTATTTCTAACAACCTTACCGTCAGGATCAGTTAAATTTTTTGTACATCCAGTCAAAAAAAGCAGCATAACAAATAAGACAACAATCTTTCCTCTATTCTTTTTTTTCATTATTTACCTCCTTATATATATTTAAGGAATCAAATGCTTCATAAAGATTGTTCTTCATTTCATTAAAACTTCTCATTAGGATCCCTCTTCCTACTATTATAATACAATTAAAATTATTTTGATAGTCCTTTTTATCAATGATTGCCTTAAGTCTTCTTTTAATCTTATTTCTAGTAACAGCATTACCAACTTTTTTGCCAACTGATAATCCAAAATGATAATCATTTAAACTCTTACGTTCTAAATATATAATATAGTCCTTATATTTATATGGTTTAAAGTTATGAATTATGCGATCAAATTCAAAACTTTCTTTCAGGATATTTTTTTTCTTCATTAAATCAACTCCTAAAAAAAACCACTGACGGAACAGTGGAAATTAATGAGATAATACTTTACGTCCTTTTTTTCTTCTATTATTTATAATATCTGTTTTCATACGAGCCATAAATCCCATTTTTTTACTTTTTCTATGATTATTAGGTTGATAAGTTCTTTTCATGTTACACCTCCATTAATATAAATAAATTCCTCTTTGCTCTTAAGATTATATATTGTTTTTCAACTTTTGTCAAACATTTTCTAAGTTAATACTTAAATTAACTGTTAATTATTAGTGAAATTTGAATAAAACAATTGCTTTTATCCTATTTGTATATGTATAGATACTTTCATAACAAAATTTTTCAAAACACATGATCTTTAAAACTAATTAATTTTAAACAAACATTTTTCTCTAAATATTTGTAAATTGAGATAAAATTATTTATAATCAAAAAATATACAAAAGCAATAAATTAATTTAACAAAAATACTAAACACAGCATTATTTAATAAATAGTTATTAAATTTTTAAAAAAAGGGCAAAAAAGCAACATTATATAGTTATGAACATAGTTATGCACATTTTTAGGTTAAAAATAGTCAATTTTTTCAATATTTTTCCAAAGTTATGCACTTTTTTGTTGATAACTTTTGCACATAGTTTTTTTAATGTGCAAAAGAAATGCACAAAATTGTGTAAAACTCTAAAAAAAGTTATAAATAAAAGTTTTCCTAATGTGCATAATGTGTGCATAACTATTTTAATAACATCTATGCACATTTTTCTTTAATTTTTAATTTAAATAGTGTAGAATATAGGTAGATAAATGGGAGAGAGTAGGTGGCTCTATGGATTTAGAAAGCATATGGAATTCTTTTCTAGCAAAAATAAAAGGGCAGATGAATGAAATTTCATTTGAGACTTGGTTTGCTGAAGCTAAATTAGTTTACCTGAATGGTGATACTGCCAAAGTCTTAGTACCGTCCATTGTTCATAAAAAAAATTTAGCAAATAATTATATTGATTTAATTGAAGAAAACTTTACTGAACTAACTGGAACAAACTTTAAATTTGAATTTTACATTGAAGAGGAACTAGAAACAAATGTTTTTATCGATACTGATGAAATAGGCATTCCAAATGAAAAATTCGAAACAAATCTTGACCCAAAATACACATTTAACAATTTTATTATAGGATATAGTAATAAATTTGCTGCCACAAGTGCACTCGCTGTAGCTGAACAGCCTGGAAATATGTATAATCCTTTATTTATATATGGGTCAAGTGGGCTAGGAAAGACACACCTAATGCATGCTATAGGTAATTATATAACAGAGAACAGTAAAAAAAGAGTTCTGTACATACCATGTGATAAATTTGTTTCAGATTTCGTTGAAATTTGTCGAAAAAACTCTAGTGATAATCGTGAAACAATTAAACAATTTAAAAATAAATATCGTGATATTGATGTTCTGATAATAGACGATATTCACAATTTAGTAGGTGCAACAAGTGCACAACAGGAGTTCTTTAATACTTTTAACGAATTATATAATAATAATAAACAAATTATTATTTCATCAGATCGTTCACCAGAGGATATAAAGAAACTAGAAGAACGATTAAAAACAAGATTTAATTGGGGATTACAAATTGATATTTTACCACCAGAGTTTGAACTAAGGATGAATATTTTAAATAAAAAAATAGAGCAACAAGAACTAGAAAATTGCTTTCCCGAAGACGTAAAAGAATATATTGCCAGCAATTGCGTAGGGGATATAAGAAAATTAGAAGGCGCAATAACAAGAGTATATGCTTATGCAACTATTATGAATGGTCAAGATATTACATTAGATTTAGCTGTTGAAGCCTTAAAAGATTTCTTTGTTAAACGGATCGTTGCTAAAAATAAAATTGATCAAGTAATTCAATTAGTAAGTGATAATTATAACATAACTCCAGAAGATTTAACGAGTAAAAAGAAAACTAATAATATTGCCATACCAAGGCAAATAGCCATGTATATATGTCGTGTATATTTAGAAGAAAATTTAACAAAAATAGGTATTGAATTTGGTGGAAAAAATCACACAACTGTTATGCACGCTGTTGATAAAATAAAACATGAAATATTAAAAGATGAAGCTTTAAACAATGAAATTCAAAAACTAATTAACAGAATAAAATAAGATGTATGTTCAAAACTTTAAATTATGCACATTTTATGCACATTGATTATGACTTTATTATTCAAGGTAAAAAGGGAGTTATACACATTATGCACATCTATAATAATAATATATAAAATATATACATAAAAAAAGAAAAGAGGTTAATAATATGAAATTAAAAATTCAACAAAAAACATTAATGGAACATTTAAATTATGTAATAAAGGGAATATCTAGTAAAAATTTAATACCTATTTTAAATTGTATTAAATTTGATTTAAAAGAAGAAGGATTATATTTAATGAGTACAGATAATGAAATTGCTATTAAAACTTTTATTGAAAAAGAAAAGATTGATTCACTAGAAGAAACAGGACAAATTGTTGTTTCTGGTAAATATATATATGATATTGTACGTAAATTAGGTAATGAAATCATTAATATTGAAGAGGTAATTGATTCCCAAATACTTATTACAACACCAACATCATCTTTTAAATTAAATTGTAATAATGCAATGGAATTTCCAAATTTAGATTTAGAATTTAGTTCAACACCAATTAATATTAATCAATCACTATTTAAAAGAACTATTAATCAGACCATTTTTGCAACATCATCACAAGAATCAAGACCTGTGTTAACAGGAATTAACTTTAAAATTAACAACAAAAAACTTATTTTTACAGCAACAGATTCATATCGTTTAGCTTGTAAAGAAATTGAATTGAGTGATTTAGAAGTAGGGGATACAGATATTATTGTCCCAGCTCGTAATTTAATGGAAGTTATTAAATTACTAAATAGTGATGAAGATAATTTGGAACTACATATTTTTGCTAATAAAATAATATTTAAATTTAATACTATTACTATTATGTCTAGATTAATTAATGGTACTTATCCAGATACAACAAAATTAATTCCTAATGAATTTAGTTTAATTGTTAAAGTAAATTTAAATAACTTTTATAACGCAATTGATCGTGCATCACTTCTTACAAATGAAGAGGAAAAAAATATTATTAAATTAGAAACAAAAGATAATTTTTTAATTATTTCATCAAATATTCCAGAAATTGGTAACGTGGAAGAAAAAGTACAATTATTAGAAAAAGTTGATAACAATATTAAAATTGCATTTTCATCAAAATACATGATGGATGCTATCAAAGTTTTTGATGGAGAGAATATTGCACTTAAATTTAATGGAGAAATCAAACCAATTATTATTGACGATGCTGATGGAAGTAATTTAATACAATTGATTTTACCAATAAGAACATATTAATTTATGTTTTTTTTATATTTAAATTTTTAAAATAAAAAGGTTGAGCGATGTATAATTCAATTTACTCAACCATATAACTATAATTAAAATTCATATCTATCTTCCAAACATTTATTAAAAAAAACAACATCATCTTCTTCATTAAGCGTACATTCACTATTATAACTATTCCAATGTCCACTAAAATCATTACAACAAGTTTTACTAATATTTTCAACATTTGAAATACACTCATTATAATACTCATCATCATTGAGATCACATTTTCCATTTTCAGGGATGATTCCTCCATTATCTGTACAACAATAACGTTTAACTTGAGAATTATTAGCAATAATTTTTTCTTTATCTGTTTCACTTTCTTCTTTTCCACAACCAACTAATACTAGACATAATACAATCAGTAAAAATATATTCTTTCTCATATACATTCTCCTTTTAGCTAATAATATCATACTTTAATTAAATAAAAAATATATTAATTTATGTTTTTTTTTAAATTTTATTACATTAACGACATATTTTGATAAAATTTGACAAAAAAATGTGTTATAAGAGAACATGTTTAACAAACAGGGGGGGATTTTTAATGTTAGACAATTATGAAATCAATATGGATACTATTGCTATAGTTCCAATCGATGAAAAGGTATCAAAAGTTTATGAAAAAGAAGAGGAGTATATTGTAAATAAGAGTAGTAATAAAATAATTGAAAACAATTGTAAGTATTATGGTAGCTCTTATAGAGGACGTTGTGAGGGAACAAAATATTTAACTGGCATTAAGTCAAAGTGTCCAATAATAATTGAAGAAGCACGTGATATAATATTTTTTCCTACTGGTTCTGTTCGCAGCAAAAATAACTCATGGATTGCTTTAAATCACATAAAAAAATACTATAAAAATTTACAAGGATGTGAAGTTATATTTTATAATGAAAAAGTAATTCCTTTTGATATTTCTTTATATTCTTTTGATAACCAATATTATCGAGCAACTATGCTTAAATCAAAATTAAATGATAGAAAAAACTTCAAAATCTGAAGTTTTTTTCTTTATTAAGCCATTTTTATGGTATAATACTTTGTGTGTATAGGAGTATTAGTTTTTACCAATTATTCAAAATTTGGGTTATTAATTGCAAAATGAGGTAATGTATGATTTTAAAAAAAATTGAATTAACAAATTTTAGAAATTATAATCACTTGTCAGCTAGATTTTATAAGGGTATTAATATTATTTATGGTGATAACGCCCAAGGTAAGACTAATTTACTTGAAAGCATATATGTTTTAGGGCTTACCAAATCACATCGCTCTTTTATTGATAATAATTTGATCAAAGATAATGAAAAATGTGCAGTTATTAACGGATATATCAATAGGGGAAGTTTAGATATTAATTTAAATATTGTTATAGAAAATAATAAGAAAGTGTTAAAAATCGATAACAACAATATGAAGAAAGTCAGTGACTACATATCTAACATGAATATTATTATTTTTTATCCTGATGATTTGGAACTTCTTAAAGGCTCTCCACAAGTAAGACGAAAATATTTTAATTTAGAGTTATCACAATTATATAGCAGTTACTTTATTATTTTAAATGACTATAATAAATTACTAAAAATGCGCAATGAATATTTAAAAAAAATCAGTTTTGGTGGAAAAGTAGATATGAACTACTTTGAAATATTGACCGATTACTTAATTGATAAAGCTATTATTCTTATTAAAATGCGTAATAAATATGTGGAAAAAGTTAACAATTATTGTAAGAAAATTTACAATGATATAATGAATGTTGATAACTTTCAAATAAAGTATGTTCCATCTTTAACAATTGATATAAAAGATGATTTAAAAAGTAAAGAAATTTTAAGAAGCTTTTATAAAAAAAATTTTAATTATGATTTAAAGTTATCAACAACATTTTATGGTCCACATAAAGATGAATTTGAATTTCTTTTAGATAACAAAAATTTAAAAATTCATGGTTCACAGGGGCAACAACGCATTGCAGTTTTAGCTTTAAAACTATCAGAAATTGAAATTTTTAAAAAGTATAAAGAAACAACTCCAATTTTATTGTTAGACGATGTATTTAGTGAGCTATCAGATGATAAAAAGAATAATTTACTAAAATATATTAGTAAGGATATTCAAACGATTATTACAACGACAGAATTAAATAGTTTAGATGTTAAATTGATTAAAAAATCAAAATTATTTAAAATTGAGGCAGGAAAGTTAATTAAGGTTAAAGAGGTGAAGGAAAATGAATGAACAACATTACGATGCTTCAGACATTCAAGTTTTAGAAGGTTTAGAAGCTGTTAGGAAAAGACCTGGTATGTATATTGGTACAACTGATGTTAAGGGACTTCATCATTTAGTGTGGGAAATTGTGGATAATTCAATAGATGAATCCTTAGCTGGATATTGTACAAATATAGAAGTTATTATAAACAAGGATAACTCTATAACTGTTAAAGATGATGGGCGTGGTATTCCTGTTGATATCCATCCAAAGACTATGAAAAGTACTGTTGAGACGGTTTATACTGTTTTACATGCTGGCGGTAAATTTGGTGGTGGAGGCTATAAGGTATCAGGAGGACTTCATGGAGTTGGAGCAAGTGTGGTTAATGCATTATCAAAATGGGTAGAAGTTACTGTATATAAAAATGGTAAAATTCATTTTATTCGTTTTGAGGATGGTGGAAAGACTAAAGAACCTTTAAAAGTAATAGGAGAATGTGATACAAATAGAACAGGAACTAGCGTTACATTTAAGCCAGATCCTGATATATTTGATACTGATATTTATGACTATAATACGCTTAAAGTACGAATTAGAGAACTTGCTTTTTTGAATAAGGGATTGAAGATAACTTTAAGAGATGATAGGGATGATGAAGATACAACAGGTGAAACCTTTATATACGAAGGTGGAATATCAGAATATGTTAAGTTTATAAACCAAGGTAAAACACCTATACATGAAGATGTAATTCATCTTGATGGAACTGAAGATAATGTTGTTTTTGAAGTTGCATTACAATATACAACTGGTTACAACGATAATATTTATTCGTTTGTGAATAATATTAACACGCACGACGGTGGAACACACGAAGAAGGTGTTAGAAGAGCTTTGACGCGTGTTATAAACAGCTATGCTAAAAGGGCTAATATTCTTAAGGATAAGGATGAATCTTTAACGGGAGATGATGTTAAAGAAGGTTTAACAATGATTATTTCTTGCAAACATCCAAATCCACAATTTGAAGGTCAAACTAAAGGGCGACTTGGAAATAGTGAGGTAAGAAAATTAGCTGATAATGTATTTAGTGAAGGTTTTGAAAAGTTCTTACTTGAAAATCCAGAGGAAGCTAGAGCAATTATAGAAAAAGCAATGCTTGCTTGCAGAGCTCGTAATGCAGCTAAGAGAGCAAGAGAAATAACAAGAAAAAGTGATCTTGCACTTAGTAACGTTTTTGGAAAACTTTCAGATTGTAAAAGTAAAGATCCTAAAGTATCAGAAATATTTATTGTCGAGGGAGATTCAGCAGGTGGATCTGCTAAAAAAGGTAGAGATTCCATGACGCAAGCAATTTTGCCACTAAGAGGTAAAATTTTAAATGTAGAAAAGGCCAGACTTGATAGAGCATTAGGCAATGAAGAGATAAGAACTATTATTACAGCTTTTGGTACAGGTATTGGCGAAGAATTTAATTTAGATAAACTAAGATATGACAAAATAATAATTATGACCGATGCCGATGTTGATGGTGCGCACATAAGAGTTTTATTGCTTACACTTTTCTATAGATTTTTTAGACCAATTGTGGAAGCTGGACATGTTTATGCAGCCCAACCACCGTTATTTAGAATAATGCATGGTAAAACAAGAAAATATGTATTAACAGAAGAAGAGAAAAATGATTATTTAGCGTCCTTGCCAGATAATGTACGTGCCAGAGCTGAGATTGCTCGTATGAAAGGTCTTGGTGAGATGGATGCTGATGAGTTAAATGAAACAACAATGGACATAGAAAAACGTGTTTTAAGAAGAATAACAGTTGATGATTGTGTCGCTGCTGATGCTATATTTGAAAAACTTATGGGTGATGAGGTTGAACCACGCCGTAAGTTTATTGAAGAAAATGCTATTAAGGTTAAAAACCTAGATATTTAGGAGGTGAGTTAAGTGGAAGAAAATAATATTGAAGAACAAAATCAAGAAACAATTCAAAATACTAGTGATAATAATGATTTTCAAGATACTTTTCACGAACGTGATTCTTTAGCTGAAAATAATATTGTTGATGAAGTAAAAGATTCTTTCCTTGACTATTCAATGAGTGTTATTACATCTCGTGCCATTCCAGACTTAAGAGATGGTTTAAAGCCTGTTCATCGTCGTATTTTATGGTCAATGTACGAAGAGGGTAATACTCCTGATAAACCTCATAAAAAATCAGCTACAACGGTTGGTTATGTTATGGGTCATTATCATCCTCATGGTGATTCTAGTATCTATGAAGCAATGGTAAGATTGGCTCAAGATTTTAACCAAAGGTATATGCTCGTTGATGGCCATGGCAATTTTGGTAATATTGAGGGCGATGGTGCTGCTGCGTATCGTTATACAGAAGCTAGACTTGCAAAAATATCACTTGAACTTTTAAGAGATATAAATAAAGATACCGTTGATATGGATGATAATTTTGATGCAACAAGCAAAGAGCCCAAAGTATTGCCTTCAAGGTTTCCAAATGTACTTGTAAATGGTTCTATGGGAATTGCTGTAGGTATGGCAACTAATATTCCACCACATAATTTAGGTGAAGTTATAGATGGATGTATTGCGTATATAGATAATCCTGAAATTGATACTTTAGGACTTATGCAATATATTAAAGGGCCAGATTTTCCAACTGGAGGCATAATTCTTGGTAATTCGGGCATAAGAAAGGCCTATGAAACTGGTAGAGGTTCTATTACCATTAGAAGTCGTGCTTCAATAGAGGAGCATGGAAATCATACACAAATAATAATTACCGAGGTTCCTTATGGTGTTAATACTATGGACCTAAAAAATAAAGTTGCAGAGCTAGTACATAATAAAATTATTGATGGTATATCAGATTATCACACTGATTTAAAAGATGGTGTTAAGATCACAATAACCTTGAAAAAAGATGCTAATGCCCAAGTAATTTTAAATAATTTATATAAGCATACATCCTTTCAAACAAATTACGGTATAATTTTCTTAATGCTTGATAACGGTACACCTAAGACACTACCTCTCAAAGATATCATATCAAAGTATATAGATCACCAAAAAGAGGTTATTATTAGAAGAACAAGATTTGATTTAAAAAAATCGGAAGCTAGAGTACATATTTTAGAAGGTTATAAAATTGCTCTTGATAATATAGATGCTGTTATCAAAATTATTAGAGAAGCTGAAACAGATGAAGAGGCTCGAAATGAATTGATAAATAGATTTAGCTTAACGCAAATTCAGGCTGATAATATTTTGGAACTTAAATTGCGAAGATTAACTGGTTTAGAACGAACTAAGATTGAAGATGAATTAAATAATTTATTGAAATTAATTGAAGAATTAAAGCTAATTTTAGGTAGTGAAGAAAAAGTCCTTGAAATTATAAAGAAAGAACTAATTGAAATAAAAAATAAATATGCTGATGAAAGAAGAACTTCTATAGACATGACAGCAATTGATTATATTGATGATGAGTCACTTATTCCGGTTGAAGACTTGGTTGTTACTTTAACAAACAAGGGATATATTAAACGTGTTGAAAGTGATACATATAAGGCACAAAATAGAGGTGGAGTCGGTATTAAGGGAATGGCTACAACCGAAGATGACTTTGTTGATAACATTCTTTATATGACAACTCATGATTATATTATGTTCTTTACCAATAAGGGTAAAGTGTATCGCATGAAAGGTTATGAGGTGCCACTTTATAGTCGTCAATCAAAAGGATTACCAATTATTAATTTGCTTCCTTTGGAAAAAGATGAAAAAGTAAATGTAATGTTGAAAGCAACACCTAAAGATATTCCGGCGTATGTTGTTCTATGTACAAAAAGGGGTATTATTAAACGAACAAACATTACCGAATTTGAAAATATTCGTACTAATGGTAAAATAGCTATTACTTTGAAGGAAAATGATGAGCTTATTTCAGCTAAAATAACGGAAGGAAATTCAGAGATTCTTATTGCATCATCTAATGGAAGATTAATTAGATTTAATGAAAAGGAAATTCGAATTATGGGAAGAACAGCTTCAGGTGTTCGTGGAATTGATGTAGGTGACGGACATGCTGTAGGCATGGAATTTGCTACGGGCAATGATGAAATATTGGTCGTAACAGAAAATGGTTATGGAAAAAAGACAACTATTGACCAATATCGAATGACGCATCGGGGAAGCAAAGGTGTTAAAGCTCTTAATGTTACTGAAAAGAACGGTAATATAGTTTCATTTAAAGTTGTTAATGGTGAAGAGGATTTAATTCTTATTACTGATAGTGGAACGATTATTAGGCTGTCATTAAAACAAGTTTCTTCAACTGGTCGTGTTGCACAAGGCGTTAAATTAATTAATTTACGTGATGGTCAAAAAGTAAGTACTATAACTATTATCGGCAATGATGAAATTGTTGATGATTCAGATATGTCTAACGAAGAAATGAGTAATGACGAAGTTAAAGAAAATGTGGAAATGGTTAAAGAAAAGCAAGAATAAAACTTGCTTTTCTTTAATTGCTTGCAATTTTATTACAAATAGTATATATTATTTACTGGCACAACATTTATACTTGAACCAGGTCAGAGTTGGAAGACAGCAGCCTTAAGAGTCCCTAAATGTGTGTGCTTTTATTTTGTTTCGTGTGAAACATGAATTGGTGATGTTATGATTAATGAATACATGAATTTAGCTATAAAAGAGGCTCTTATAGCTTCAAAAATGGGAGAAATACCAATAGGTGCTGTTATTGTTAAAAACGGTGAAATAGTGGCGTATAAGCATAATTTAAAAGAGACTATGAAATGTTCCACACGACATGCTGAAATACTTGCTATTGAAGAAGCTAGTCATAAACTAAATACATGGCGATTAAATGGTTGTGATTTATACGTTACTATGGAGCCTTGTGTTATGTGTTGTGGAGCTTTGATACAATCTAGAATAAATAAAGTGATCTATTTGGTAGAAAATACAAAGTTTGGCGGTGTAAGTAGCATTAATACAATATTAAATAATAAAAAAAATAATTTTAATGTTCAAGTTGAAAAAATGAATGATCCAAAAATGGAACAGCAGGTTATTGAAATGTTAAAAGAATTCTTTGCAGACAAAAGGTAGTTCCTTTTTTTTTTATTAACAAAAGTGTATAATATAAGTAGTTGGAAGGTGACTACATGTATCAAGCTTTATATCGAAAATATCGTCCGAAAACTTTTGATGATGTTGTTGGACAAGATGTAATAGTAAAAACATTAAAAAATTCTATAAAAAATAATATTGTTAGTCATGCTTATTTATTAGCAGGTCCAAGGGGAACTGGAAAGACAAGTATTGCAAAAATATTTGCAAAAGTTTTAAATTGTCATCATTTAAAAGATTTAAATCCTTGTGACAAATGTGTGTCATGTGAGCAAGTGAATAATAATCAAAATATTGATATAATTGAAATCGATGCTGCATCGAATAATGGTGTTGATGAGATTAGAGAGATAAGAAATAAAATAACGTTAGTACCAACGAATAGCAAGTATAAAATATACATTATTGATGAGGTGCATATGCTCACAAATCAAGCATTCAATGCTTTGTTAAAAACATTAGAAGAACCACCGTCCCATATTATTTTTATTTTTGCCACAACAGAACCACATAAAATACCACAGACTATTTTGTCACGCTGCCAACGTTTTGATTATAAAAAAATAAGTAATAATAAAATTGTGGAACGACTTAAATATATCGTTGAAAAAGAAAAAATAAAAATTAGCGATGAAGCATTAATCGAAATTGCAAAAATATCAGATGGTGGTATGCGTGACTCTATAAGTTTGTTGGATCAGGCATTGGCTTATAGTGATGATACAATAACGATTAATGATATACATACTATTAATGGAACTTTGCTTCCTGAAGAAATAGATGATTTTATTTCAAAAATGTTAAAAAGAGACTTAATTGGTTTATTAAAACAATTAGAAAAATATGACGATAGTGGCAAGAACTTTATCAAGATTGTGCAAGAATTAATAAATCGTTTAAAAGATTGTTTAATATATTTAAATGCTCCTAACTTAATATCTAACAAAAACGATTTTTTAAATGAAATAGTCAATAACAACGCTAAAGATATTTATAAATATATTAAATCTTTATCTGTTCTAGTAAATGAAATGAAAAATGTTAATGATAGTAAGTTGCTTTTAGAAGTTGAATTAATTAAAAATATTAATTTATCCAATAGTGAAGATTTACATGAGAATGAAAAAAAAGAATGTGCAAAAGTTGAAAAAAAACAGAAAAATAAAAAAGAAATAAGCTTTACAGAAATTTCGCAAGAAAAGACTTTTGTTAATGATTATAATGAACCATTGTTAGAAAAATTAAAACATATTAGAATTGGTAATGCATTGTGTAAATTTTCCCAAAAAGAACGAGAACGTGTCAAAAATAATTTGTTGGATTTAGATGATTATTTAAATGACACAGAATATGCTAAACTAGTTTCTTTAATTAAAGATGGTGAACTTAAAGCTGTAAGTGATAATTATTTTATGTTTATGTATAAAACAGAACTACTTGCCAAATCTTTTAATCAAGAATTACCAAATATTGAAATTTTATTAGAAAAATGTTTTAATAAAAAGTGTTTCGTTATTGCTATTGACTTGAATGAGTGGGAGTTTATTAAAGAGGATTATAATAAAAATAAAAATAAATATGTATATCAAAGCGAGGATATTGATTTAAAAGATATATTTCGCAATGGTGAAAAAAATAAAAATGACATTAAAAATGAAATAGATGTAATGTTTAGTGATATAATTGAATATGAGTGATAGAAAGAAGGAATATAAATGAATATGCAAGCTATGATGAAACAAGTACAAAAATTACAAAAGGATATGACTAAAACACAGGAAGAGATAAATAATACAGAGTATACTGGACAAAGCTCTTTAGTTAGTGTTGTAATGATGGGTACTAAGGAATTAAAAAGTGTCAAAATAGACGCTGAAGAATTATCAAAAGATGATATAGAGATGTTAGAAGATATGATTGTTGTTGCATTGAATGATGCTATTAAGAAAATTGATAAGGAAACAGAAGAAAGATTAGGCGCTTATACTAAGGGTATGCCTAATATTCCAGGACTATTTTAATGCATTATCCTATTACAATTCAAAATTTGATTGAATGTTTGCGAAAAATACCGGGAATAGGGGAAAAAACGGCTGAAAGGTATGCTATGGCTATTTTAGATTTAGATCAAAGTGTTATAGACTTGTTCTCTAAATCAATATTAGACACTAAATTAAAAATAAAACATTGTTTAAGATGCAATAATTTAACTGAAAATGATTTGTGTGATATTTGTAAAAATGAACAGCGTAATAAAGATTTATTATGTGTTGTTGAAGATCCAAAAAACATTTTATTATTTGAAAGGCTAGGTACATTTGATGGATATTACCATGTTCTTAATGGCCTTATTTCGCCATTAGATGGTATAAATCCTGAGGATATTGGCCTTGATAAATTAATTGAACGTATTAAAAATGAAGGAATAAAGGAAGTTATATTGGCTGTAAAACCAAGCATGGAAGGAGAAACTACCTCTTTATACATTTCAAAGAAATTAAAGGATACGGATGTAATTGTATCTAAAATTGCTCATGGTGTTCCATTAGGAACGGATATAGATTATGTGGATTCTTTGACACTTGAATTGGCACTGGAAAATCGAAAAAAGGTGACAGACTAAAAAGTTATTATTATTAAACTAGCGCATATTATAGTATTGGTGATATTGTGTCTAAGATACTAACAGTTTTGAAGAAAATATTAGTAGCTGTATTTTTAATTTATGGGTATAATGTTTTAGCACAGCCACTAAATCTCATTGTTCCATTAAATATAGTAACTATTGGTTATGTTTCCTTATTTGGCGTTCCCGGTTTAGTAAGTTTGATTATCATACTAATGTACGCTTTTTAGGATGTAGGTGAAATATGCTGGATGATTTTATTGATGAACAACCAATTGTATATAGAACTTTAACTAATTTAATAAAAAAAGATAAATTTTCGCATGCTTACCTATTTGAACTTAATGGTTATGCAAAAGGATTAGAGATAGCTTTAGCTTTTGCTAAATTTTTGTTGTGCCCACATAATTATTCGAATAAAAAAAAATGTGGGGCATGCTATCAATGTCATAATATTGATACTGGCAATTTTATAGAAATAAAGATAATAGAATCAGATGGGCAATGGATAAAAAAGGAACAGTTAGAAGAATTACAACGTGATTTCATGACTAAATCATTGGTTGGTAATAAAAAAATTTATATTATTAAAAATGCTGAAAAATTAAATATATCGTCTTCTAATGCGATCCTTAAATTTTTAGAGGAACCACCAGAAGGGATTATAGCCATTTTGCTAGCGGATAATATGTATCAGCTATTAAATACAATTATTTCTCGTTGTCAAATTATATCTTTTAAAAAAAATAATTTAAGCAATGGTAAAAAATCTTCAGTTGAAAAAATTGGTGAGTATTTATATAATGATAATGAACAATATCAACTATTTGTTAAAGAAAATGGCATTAAGTATATTGATGCCATTATTGAGTATGTTAACTTTTTAGAGGAAAAAAAGGAGGAAACAATTATATATCGCAATAAAGAATTTATTGAACTTTTTAATGATCGTCAGAAAATGCTTATTGCTTTTAATTTGTTTATACTGTATTATAAGGATGCTTTAAATAAATTGCTTCAAATGGATATAGCTTATTTTTATGATTACAAAGATTCTTTTGAAAAAATAATACACTATAATACTCCAAGTTCTTTATCTTTAAAAATTAAGTTATTAGTTGATTTAATTGTTAATATAAAATTTAATTTAAATACTAATTTATTAATGGACAAGCTAGTAATACTTTTAAGTGAGGTGTGATATGATTAAAGTAGTTGGTGTTTCCTTTAAAGAAAAAGGAAAAGTTTATGATTTTTTATCAAATAATTTGGATTTAAAAAATGGTGATAAAGTAATTGTTGAGACCGATCGTGGATTACAGTTTGGTGTTGTTACAAATCCTTACAAAGAAATTAAAGAAGAGTCATTAGTTGCACCGCTATGCCCTGTTGTACGTCTTGCTACAAAAGATGATAAAAAAACTCACGATAAAAATATTATTGATGCCAAAAAAGCTCTAGTAAAATGCCGTTCATTGGTAGAAAAGTATGATATGAATATGTATATTATTGATGCTACTTTCACGCACGATCGAAATCAATTAATTTTTAGATTTATGGCTGATAATAGGGTTGATTTTCGTACATTGGCGAAGGATTTAGCTAATATATACAAAACTAGAATTGAGTTAAGACAAATAGGCGTTCGCGATCGTGCCAAGGAGATAGGGGGGTATGGACAGTGTGGCTGTCCGTTATGTTGTTCAAAATTTATGGAGGATTTTGATTCTATCTCTATTAATATGGCTAAAACTCAAAATATCGCTTTGAATCCATCTAAAATAAATGGAATTTGTGGACGATTGTTATGTTGTTTAAAATACGAAAATGAATGTTACAAAGAATGTGGTAAAGGTTTGCCTCAGATGAATAAAAAAATAAAAACGGAAAAAGGTGAGGGAAAGGTAGTTGCTGTTGATATTTTGGCTAGAACCTATAAGGTGAATATACCTGATGTTGGAATTGTAGAATTTAAGTTGGAACAAAATGAAAGTAACTAATTATTTGTTGGGTTACAAAGATTTGTATATTATTCAGGATACTGATATGTTTAATTTTTCGCTTGATTCTGTCTTATTACCTAACTTTGTTACTCTTAATAAAAATGTAAAAAATATTTTAGATATAGGGTGTGGAAACGCTCCTATTCCACTTATTTTATCGACAAAAACAAAGGCCAAAATAATTGGCGTAGAATTACAAGAAAAATCATATTTATTAGGCAAGGAAAGTATTTCTGTAAATAATTTAGATGAACAGATTCGACTTATTCATGGAGATATAAACAATGTTTATACAAACTTTGCTGATTGTAGTTTTGATTTAATAACTTGTAACCCGCCTTTTTTTAAATATACTAAACAATCTAATATCAATAAAAATGATTATAAAACGTTGGCTCGTCATGAGGTTGCTTTGAATTTAGAACAGATTATGAAAATATCTAAATATTTATTAAATAATAATGGTATTTTAGGTCTTGTTCATCGCCCTGAAAGATTAGTAGAGATTATTGAATTAATGCGTAAATATGATATTGAACCAAAAAAAATACGTATGGTCTTTCCACATGAGGATAAGAATGCTAATATACTGCTAATTGAGGGACGAAAAAATGGTAAGCCAGGGTTAAAAATATATCCACCATTGTATTCCCATACAAAAAGTGGGGAGTATACAGAAGAAATAAAAAAAATGTTTGTGGATAATTAAATTTTGTAAAGAAGGGATTATATGTCACAAAAAAGCTATGACAATACATCGACTTTATATTTGATACCAACACCTATAGGGAACATGGATGACTTAACATTTCGTAGTATTGAAACTTTGAAAATGGTAGATATTTTGTTTTGTGAAGATACAAGAGAAACCGGCAAATTGTTAAAATTTTTGAACATTTCAAAAAAAATGATTGCCAATCATGAACATAATGAGAAAAACAATTGTGAAAAGTTATTAGCTTATTTAGAATCAGGTAAAAATGTTGGATTAGTAAGTGATCGTGGAACTCCAATTATTAGTGATCCTGGTTTTGAATTAGCACGTTTTGCTATAGAAAAAGGATATAATGTTGTTGGTTTGCCTGGGGCTTGTGCTTTAATTCCAGCTCTTATTGTATCTGGAATTGCCCCTAAACCATTTTTATTTTATGGTTTCTTAAATCATAAGGATGGTAAGAAAGCTCAAGAATTGGAATGCTTAAAAAATGAAAAAGCGACAATGATATTTTATGAAGCGCCACATAGAATTTATGATACATTAAAAGCTATGGAGTTAGTTTTTGGGAGTGAAAGAAAAATAGCAATTTCCCGGGAAATTACAAAAAAACATGAGGAAATATATCGTGGTACTTTAAGGGAAATAATTGAGCAAGCCCATGAATTTAAGGGAGAGATTGTTATAATTGTCTCGGGAAATAATAGCGTTGATTCATTTAATAATTTGACTATTGAACAGCATATTGAATTATATTTAGAGGACGGTAAATCTGTAATGGATGCTATTAAATTAGTTGCCAAAGAACGAAGCCTAAAGAAAAGTGAAGTATATGATTCGTATCATAAACTGGATAGGAAGTGATGTATGAAACTGATTGTGGGTTTAGGTAATCCTGGAAAAGAGTATGAGAAAACGCGTCATAATGTTGGTTATATGGCACTAGATAGAATTGCTGATTATTTAAATATTAGTTTTGATAAAACCAAATTTAATGGGCGATATGTGCAAACTGTATATGATGGTGAAACATATTTGCTTTTAAAACCTGAAAAATTTATGAATTTATCTGGAGAAGTTATTAGAGACTTTATTAATTTTTTTAAAATTAGTGTAGATGATTTACTTGTTATCTGTGATGATTTAGATACTGAACTTGGTAAATATCGTTTACGTTATCAAGGAAGTAGTGGTGGCCATAATGGATTAAAAAATATTGAATTAAATTTAAATTCTAAAATTTATAAACGGTTAAAGATTGGTATATCTAACAATAAATACGTTGATACTAAAGATTATGTTTTGGGTAAGCTGAATTCCGAAGAGTTAGAAAATTTAAATAATGTTTTTAATGTGGTTGTTAATATTTTTAAGGATTATAATCAATTATCATTCGATAATTTAATGAATAAATATAATGGTCATTAGAATTTGTAGAAGAAAATATTTTACAAAAAATTATAACTGTAATTTGTATTAACGTTTACTGTATATTATTTTCTATTTGTAAAATATTTATTTTGTTGTTAATTATGTTTTTGGAAAAATGATAATTAATAAAAGAATCTAAAAAAAATGAATATGTTATTTTGTATTTTAAGAATGGGGATATTATGAAAAACGTCTTTTCTGTATTTAATGATACAGATTTTGAGGAGCAAATTGATGGTATTAATGGTTTAACACCGGAATTAAGAGTACAATATGTAGCTAATATGTTTGAACATAACAATAACTACATTTTTTTCGTGTGTTCTTCCCTTTATGAAGCAAATCTTTATTATCAAAAATTTTTAAATTATACTGAATCTGTTCTTTTTTTTCCAATGGATGATTTTTTGACTAGTGAAGCATTGGCTATTTCACCAGAGTTTAAAATTACTAGATTAGAAACATTGAAAAAGATGATTGATAAAAGAAGTATTATAATAACTAATTTAATGGGTTATTTACGTTTTTTACCACCAAAAGAGATATATTTAAATCACTGTATTACTTTAAAAATTAATGAAGAGTTTTCCATTAAAGATCTTGTTGATAAGTTATATACAGTTGGTTATGAAAGAGAAACATTGGTTAATAAGACAGGGGAAATGGCTGTAAGGGGATATGTTTTAGATATATTTCCAATTGGAAGAGAAAACCCAATTCGTCTTGAATTTTGGGGTGATACTATTGATAGTATTCGTGAATTTAATGTTGAAAACCAACGTACTATTCAATCATTAGATTCAATCCAGATTTCACCGAATAGTGAATTTTTGATTGATAGATCGTTGGGACACGAAGAAAAACAAAAATATTTACCAAAATATGTTCAACCAAGTCGTTTATACGAATATGTAGAAAATCCTTATGTTGTTTTAAATGATTATCAATCTATTCAAAATTCTCTTAATTTATTAATTGATGAAATAAATGAATACCGTCAGAATAATAATGAGGCGGATTTAAGCTATATGTTTTCATTTAAGGTGCCAAGTAATGTGTTATATTTATTAAGTTTTGATAATGAAGTTTCAACAATTAAAAAATTGAAAAAGTATCAATCATTTACGTTAGAAAACTTTACAGGGGATCATGCTGCTATTAATAAAAGACTTAATCAATACATTAATGATGGTTATATAGTTATCCTTGCTATTAGTACACGCTATTTAGCCAATAAATTAATTGATCATTTAGATAATGATAATGTTATTTTTACAAGTATTAAGGAAATATTTGAAAATAAAATAAACATTATTATCTCTAAGATATCAGAGGGATTTATTTTTGATAGGTATGTTGTTATTAGTGAAAAAGAGTTATATGATAAGAAAGATAATGCGGTAGTTTATAAGACTAACTTTAAAATTGGTAGTAAAGTACGTGACATTAATAAATTACAAATTGGTGATTATATTATCCATAGTGTACATGGAATTGGTATTTATTGTGGAATTAAGACATTAGTCAAAAATGGGTTGAAAAAAGATTATATACAATTAGAATATCAGGGAAAGGATAAACTTTATATACCTGTTGAAAAATTAGAGTTAATTACTAAATATTCCGCTAGTGATGGAAACGTTCCTAGATTAAATAAATTGGGTGGAGTAGAATGGCAAAAAACGAAGTTACGTGTTCGTTCCAAAATAGAAAATATTGCTGGCGATTTGCTAAAGTTATATGCTGAAAGAGAGACTGCTGTTGGTTTTGCTTTTGCAAAAGATGATGAAAATCAAATAGCTTTTGAAAAAGATTTTGTTTATCATGAAACCCCCGATCAGCTACGTGTTATTGATGAAATAAAAAAGGATATGGAAAAACCACATCCTATGGATCGTTTATTATGTGGTGATGTTGGATATGGCAAAACAGAGGTTGCTTTTAGAGCTATTTTTAAGGCAATTTTATCAGGCAAACAGGTTGCTTTTTTGTGCCCAACAACAATTCTATCCACTCAACATTTTAATAATGCTATAGAACGTTTTAAAGGTTACGATGTTGAAATTGAAGTAATGAATCGTTTTATTTCAATAAAAAAACAACATGATATTATTAAACGATTAAAAGAGGGAAGAATTGATTTATTGATAGGTACTCATCGTATTTTAAGTAGTGATATTGAATTTAAAAATTTAGGCTTATTAGTTATTGATGAGGAACAACGTTTTGGAGTTAAACATAAGGAGAAGATAAAGCAATATAAAAATAACATTGATGTATTAACTTTGAGTGCTACACCAATACCACGTACTTTGCAAATGTCAATGGCTGGAATACGTAGTTTATCTTTGATCGAAACGCCTCCTAGTAATCGATATCCTGTTCAGACTTATGTTTTAGAGGAAAATAAGCAAATAATTAAAGATGCCATTTATAAGGAATTAGCTAGAAATGGGCAAGTTTTTATCTTATATAATCATATTGATGATATGGAGACTAAAGCACGGGAAATAAGTGATTTAGTTCCAGAAGCACGAATTGTATGTGCCCATGGTCGTATGGATAAGCAACTCATTGAAGATGTTATGATTAGCTTTCAAAATCGTGATTATGATATTTTGATGTGTACCACAATCATCGAGACAGGTATTGATATTCCTTCTGTTAATACATTAATTATTATAGATGCTGATTGCTTTGGCTTATCACAGTTATATCAGATTAGAGGACGTGTAGGTCGAAGTAATAAGATAGCATATTGTTATTTGATGTATAAAAAAGGTCGTATTTTAACTGATGTTGCATTGAAAAGATTAAATGTTATTAAAGAATTTACCGAATTAGGTAGTGGGTTTGCCATTGCCATGAGAGATTTATCAATACGTGGAGCAGGGGATATTTTGGGCAGTGAACAAGCAGGTTTTATTGATACTGTTGGCGTTGAATTGTTTTTAAAGATGCTAAATGAGGAAGTTAATAAATTAAAAGGTATCGAGGTTACAGAGGAAGACGACAAAGATACACAACCACTTATTGAGGTTTCTACCACAATTAATGATGAATATGTTATGGATCAGGATTTAAAAATTGAAATTCACCAAAAAATAAATCAGATTAAGTCTAAGGAATCATTTGATGATATAAAAAAAGAGTTGGAAGATCGCTTTGGTAAGTTAGATGATGACATAATCATTTATATGCATGAAGAGCTATTTGAACAACTGGCAGCTGAGTTAAACATAACGAACGTAAAGCAAACAAAAAACTTTATTTCCATTACGTTACCTATTAACATGTCTAGCCGTATTGATGGTGATAAGTTGTTCATTAGCGTATCTAAATTATCTCGTAAATTCCGTTTTAGTATGAAAAACAAATCCCTAATAATAACCTTGGATACGATAAATTTAGATAAACATTATATTTATTATTTAATTGAGTTATTGGAAGTTATAAAGCAATCACTTAAAGATTAATAATAATTTGAATATGACAAAGAGATTGTAGCTTTTATTCAATTATAATATAAATCCCGCTTCTGTGTAAGAAGCGGGGTTTAGCTTACTATTTCTATAATCTTTATTATAGTCGTTCTTCAATAATATTTAAAATTTGGGGGATAATTTGTTTCTTTCTAGATATAATACCCGGCATATAGAATCCTTGTTCTAAAGATTCAATATTAAAGGCTTTTTCGATAATATTTTTTCCTTTATTACTGTAAAAAAGGTAAGAACCTTCATTAATTATATCTGTTACAAACAAAGCTAAAATGTCATAATCACCGATACTTGCTTCTTTTTCTATAGTTTCAACTAACATTTTTTGTTTACTTTTAATCTCATCAATATTGAGTGTACTAATTTGTCCAATACCAATTTTATAATCATCCTCGTTAAACATCTTAAAATCAGTAAATAGTATATCCTGCATGCTTTTTCCCTTTAAAGAGGAACCAGCTTTAAACATTTCAATAGCGTATTTTTCAATATCAATATCGGCTATTATAGCTAATTTTTGAGCTGCATCAAAATCTTTCTTACTTGTGGTTGGCGATCTAAAAAGAAGAGTATCAGAAATAATAGCAGAAAGTAAAAGACCGGCTATAGACTTTGGTATTTCTATATTACTTTCTATAAACATTTGATAAATAATAGTAGCAGTACATCCGACAGTCATATTACGAAAATTAATTGGTTGTGAAGTACCAATAGTACCTAGTTTATGGTGATCAATAATACCAACTATTTCAGCATCATCTAATCCATCAACACTTTGTTCTTTTTCATTGTGGTCAACTAAAAATACCTTTTTACAGATTTTATTATGAGTATCGGCAGGTTGAATTGCTCCTAAACACTCATTATGGCGGTTAACTATAGGATAAACCTTATGACGTAAGTGATTATGTTTTTCAATAAAGTTTCTAACATAATCTAATTCATTAAATGAAATAATATTATCTTTTTCTAATAATGTTTTAGCGTAGTTGCACATACTAATAACGCGTATAACATTAAAAGTACGTAATGGGGTTTTAATAATGTTTACATGATTTTGTTTTGCTAATTCAATATGTTCATCTTTAATTTGATTATCACCAGTTACAATTATTAGCTTTACCCCTTCTTTGACTGCATGTTCTATAATACTATGACGATCACCAACAACTAGTATTGATTGATTGTTAAGACTAATACTTTCAATAAAGGTAGTGCTTCGATAAGAAGCCATAATTATATTACCTTTTATTTCATCATCAAATTTTAAAATGGGGGTTCCATTAAGTGTATCTAAAATATTTTGATAAGAAGTATTGATTAGGTCATAGTCCCAACTAACCAATGTGTTTGCAATCTTTTTCATTGAAACAAGTCCTAAATATTTTTTATGATTATCAACAATTGGAATTGAACTTAAATGATTTTCTTGTAAATATTCAATCACCTTATATAAAGATATGTTTTCATTACAGTATAAATTCTTACCATATTCTAAGTCTCTAATTTGTAAACGTACATCGTTTAGATAGTGAGGTTCTTGTACATTAAAATAATTTAAAACAAATTTTGTTTCTGTGTTTAAGTCTCCAAGAACTTTAGGTATGGCATTATCTCCTTGTTTAGATCTTAAATATGCAAGTGCAATAGAACTACATACAGAATCCGTATCGGGTTTTTTATGACCAAATACAAAAGTTGCTCGCATCATTATCACTCCCTTTATTGTTAGTACATTATATCATAAAATACATTATTTTTAAAGTATAAAAAGGTAATAACAATCCACAATATAAACGAAGGGTGATTTTATGGTTAGTATTGGTATTACTAGAAAAATAGATGGATTAGGTAGAATCGTTGTACCAAAAGAAATACGAGAAAGATTAAATATAAAAGAAAATGATTATTTAGAATTTTTGCTTTTTAGTGATGGCTTTGCTGTTAAAAAATATTCAAAGATAGGAAAACTACAATCTTTAGCTCAAGAATTAACAGATACGTTAAATATGTTTCTAGGGGCCGAAGTATTAATTGCTGATCGTGATAAAATACTTGCATATAGTGGTAAAGATAAAGCAAAGTTTATAAATAAAAATGTCAGCGATAAAATGTTAAAGTCTATTCGAAGAAGAGAGTCTTTATTTGAAACTTACAAAAAAGATTTAGAAATAATTAATGGAGAAAAAATTTCTTGTAGTTATATTAATGAAACAATTATTGCTAATAGTGAAGAAGTAGGTATTATATGTTTGTATAAAAAAGAAGGCTCTGTTGATGAAAATGATTTAAAAGTTGTTAAAATTGTCTCCTCTTTTTTAACTAAATATCTTGAATAGAAAAAATAAGTATGCTATAATATGGTAAATTTAAAGGCAATGAAGGAAAGAAGAATATGAATTGTTTTAAGAGAGTCTACGTTTGGTGTAAGTAGGTAGCAAGAGTATTTTAAATGGTTCTGGAGCTGCTTAATGGATAAGATTAAGACGTTAACTGCGTTAAAGTATTAAGGCTTATATAAGTTATAAGTAAATAAAGATGGTACCACGGCTTTTCGTTCTTTAGAATAAGGCTGTGTTTTTTTGTGAGGAGAAATATGCGAAAGTTTGAAAAAATAAGTTTTGATGAATTTAAAAAAGATATAATTGATGATTTAGATTTATATAATAGTTACAGTTTACCACGTAGAAAGACAGTTGCTTCTGCTGGTTATGATTTTGAAATACTTGAAGATATTGAGATAAAAGTAGGCGAAATTAAAAAGATTCCTACGGGTATTAAAGCTAAATTTCCTACGAATGAATTTTTAATGTTAGTTGTTAGGAGTAGTATAGGGTTTAAATATAATATACGGATGTGTAATCAAGTTGGTATAATTGATAGTGATTTTTATAACAATGCAGATAATGAAGGCCACATTTGGTTTGTATTGCAAAATGAAGGAACACAAAATGTTAAATTAAGAAAGGGCGAAAGTTTGATTCAAGGGCTTTTTATAAAATATTATAAATGTAGTGATAAAGTTGAGAATAAAAGAAATGGTTGGAGTGGTAAACCAGAAAGAAAAGAGGAGATTTAATGTGAATAAAGAAAAGTATTATATATCTACAGCGATAGCTTATACATCGGGAAAACCTCATATAGGGAATACTTATGAGATTATTTTAGCTGATGCTATTGCCCGTTATAAGAGAGCTTTAGGCTATGATGTTTATTTTCAAACAGGAACTGATGAACATGGAGAAAAAATTGAATTAAAAGCCAAGGAGATGGGCGTAACACCACAAGAATATGTTGATAATATTGCAACAGAGATTAAAGGAATTTGGGATAAAATGAATATTAGTTATGATCGTTTTGTTAGAACAACAGATAAACAGCACGTAAAACAAGTCCAAAAAATATTCAAGAAAATGTATGACAAGGGTGATATTTATAAAGGAGAATATAAGGGGCTATATTGTACTCCTTGTGAGTCATTTTGGACAGAATCGCAGTTAGTTGATGGAAAATGTCCAGATTGTGGCCGTGATGTGTCTGAAAAAAAAGAAGAGGCTTATTTCTTTAAATTATCGAAATATCAGGATCGTTTAGTAAAATATATTGAGACACATCCAGAGTTCATTCAACCAGAATCACGAAAAAATGAAATGTTAAATAATTTTATTAAACCGGGATTACAAGATTTATGTGTATCTAGAACATCATTTGATTGGGGGATATCTGTTGACTTTGATCCCAAACATGTTGTTTATGTTTGGTTAGACGCATTAACTAACTACATAACTAATATTGGTTATGATGTTGATAATTCAACGGAGTTTTTTAAAAAGTGTTGGCCAGCAGACCTACATTTAGTGGGAAAAGATATTATACGTTTTCATACTATATATTGGCCATGCTTTTTATGGTCATTGGATTTAGATATACCTAAAATGGTATTTGGACATCCTTGGTTACTTTCTAATAATGATAAAATAGGTAAAAGTCGTGGTAACGCCATATATGCTGATGATTTAGCTGACTTAGTTGGTGTTGATGCTGTGAGATATTATGTATTACATGAAATGCCTTTTGCTAATGATGGAAACATTACTTATGATTTATTGATTGAAAGATATAATTCTGATTTAGCTAATAATTTAGGTAATTTAGTTAATCGAACTATATCAATGGCTAAAAAGTATTTTGATGGAGTTATTCCTGAGGTAGCGGATAAGGAAGATATTGATCAAGTTCTGGTTAACACAGTATCTACTTTTTGTATAAAAGTTTCCGCATCTATGGATGAATTAAAAGTAGCTGAAGCTGTTGAAAGTGTTTTTGAAATATTCAAAAGATGCAACAAATATATAGATGAAACGACCCCATGGATATTAGCTAAAGGAGAAAATAATAAAAGACTACAAACAGTAATTTATAATTTGTTAGAATCCATTAGAATAGGAGCCATACTATTACATCCTTTTTTACCTTATACAGCTGAAAAAATATTTGAACAGTTAAACACTAAGATAACTGATTTAGAAAGTATAAAGTGCTTTGGACAAATTGAAGCAGGTAAAAAGTTAAATGAACCAGTTCCATTATTTATAAGGATAAATAAAGAAGAATTTTTAGATAATTTAGCGAAATAATCATTTATTTGTTGTAAAATGGTGTAAATTGTTTCGATTTGTCGATAATAAACTTTTTTCAAATATAGATTACTATGTTATACTTAAACAGTTGGGAGAGATATTATGACAACAAAAAATACATATGGTTTTAAAGTAGTAATAAGCTTTGTTGCATTTATACTATGTATGGTAATAGGAAGTTTTGTTGTTAGTCTGAAATATATTGATTTAAGTTACATAGTTGTATTTATTATTTTTTGTATAAAATATTACAGATTGGAAGGATAGTATGATTGATACTCATTGTCATATATTTAAAGAATACTATGATGATGTTGACCAAGTGGTAGCAGAAATGAACGGTTATATGATTGTTGCTGGGACAAATGATGATAGTAATTTAGAGGTAGTTAATCTTGTTAATAAATATGACAAAGTATATGGTGTAATAGGTATTCAACCGGAAGAAATCAATAAAATCACTAGTAATAGCCTAAAAATTATTGAAGATAATATTAATAATCCGAAGATAGTTGGTATAGGAGAGGTTGGCTTGGATTACTACTGGGACGTTCAACATAAGGAACAGCAACAGATAGTTTTTCGTCAGATGATGGATTTAGCTCAAAAGCATCATAAAACGGTTGTTATTCATAGCCGAGAAGCGATTCAAGATACATATGATATTATATGCGAATACCCAGATGTAAAATGTGTTTTACATTGTTATTCTTCAAGTTTAGAAATGGCTGAACGTTTTGTTAAGCGTGGTGTAATGTTAGGTATAGGTGGTGTTCTTACATTTAAAAATGGTAAAAAATTACAAGAAGTTGTAAAAAGGATTTCATTGGAGTTTTTGCTACTGGAAACCGATAGCCCTTATCTTTCACCAGAACCTTTTCGCGGTCAACAAAATAGGCCTGTTAATGTTAAAATAGTTGCTGAAATGATTGCTAAAATAAAGAATATTAGTGTTGATGAAGTTATCATGACGACTATGAATAATGCGATTCGTCAATTTGACTTGGATATATAGGTGTGGTAAAATTGACCTAGATAGATGAGGTGTGTATATGGATATATATTTACTTCAACTTCTAGGAAATTGGCTATCTGTTTTCTTTGTAGCATTGTCTTCTTTTTTTGGCGTTAACGCTTATAAAGAAGATCAAACGTCATTAGAAAATTTGAACTATAGTAAGACAGCTACTGTTTTAAATGAAGTTGTTGGTTACAAGACGGAATATGTATATAATAAGTCTAAGCCGATCGATTCCGAGCCTGAGGTAATTCAGGAAGGTCAATATGGATTAATTTATAAGTATGCTGATGGTGAAACAGCTGTTTTAAGAAATAAAGTTAATCGAGTTATAGAGTTGGGAACAGCTAAAGCATCCAATTATACGGGACGTTTAACTACTTATACTCCGTATTGTGCTGGATGTAGTAAAGTTGGTAATGTGGCCTGTAAAGCTAAAGGGAAAAAGCATAGTTTGATATCAGATGGCCAGTATTATGTAGATAGTGAATATGGCA